>JAEYNS010000105.1 GCA_023412435.1 Actinomycetes bacterium
CCGCACGGCGGCGGTCGCCGAGGCTTCGCCCGTCGCTCCGCCCGGAGTCGATGCCCGCAGCGCGCCGGTCACGTCTGGTCCGCTGACAGCCGTCTTCCTGGCCGCGTTGCCGGCGCTGGCCGCGGCAGCCACGGGTCTTGCCCCGCCGGATCGCTCCGTCCCGCTCAGCCCCGCTTCGGCCCGCGCGCCCCCGCAGCACCAGCAACTGCCGTCCGTCGTGGCGGCCGGTCTGACCGGCGGGCAGCCGGTCGAGCCCACGGTCCGCACCCGGCTCACCGACGTGCTGGGAACCGACCTCGGGCAGATGCGCGTCCATACCGGACCGGCGGCTGCCGAGGCCGCCGCATCCGTGGGTGCGCGTGCCTTCACCCTCGGACACGATGTTGTGCTCGGAGCCGGCGAGAGCCCGACCGACCTCGCCCTGATGGCGCACGAGGCCACTCACGTCGTCCAGCAGACCTCCGGTGCCGCCCGGCCGGCTGTGGCCCGCGACGAAGACGACTGGTTGCCCGACATCGACGTCACCGACGTCGTGCCGGACTGGATGCTGGACGAGGTTCGGTCCCTGGTCCGGGGGCTGCCCGGTTACGGCCTGGTGTGCGCTGCGATCGGCCAGGACCTGCTGAGCGGGGAACCCGTCACCCTCGCGCTCGACGACACCGTCGAGACCCTGCTGCTGGCCGGACCATTCGGCGCGGGCGTGTCCGCCGTCCTGTCGGCGATGGACCTGCTCGGCTCGATCTGGACCGTCATCACCTCCACCCTCGCCGAGCACCGGATCACGATCGCGCGGATCACCGGCGACATCGAAACCGCCTGGGACGAGTTGTCCCTGAGCAACGGCATCGACGGCAACGTTGCCGTGCTCCGCCGATACCTGAACAACTTCCTCGCCGACATCAGGGCGGCCATCAGCGCCCTCGTCGACCAGCTCATCCAGGCCGTCAGGGACGCGATTGTCCCGGTCGTCGAGCCGTACCTCACCGAGGGGCCACTCGCCCCGGTGTGGAACCTCGCCACCAAGGTGCTGCACTACAACCCGCTGACCGGTGCCGGCGTCGACGCCACCACGGTGGAGATCATCAGCGACTTCCTCACCCTGATCGGGCAGGACGAGGTGCTCGCCCAGATGGCCGAACGGGGAACGCTGCAGCAGACCGCGGACTGGGTCGACCTCCAGCTCGCGGTGTTCTCGTCCCTCATCGGCCGTGCGGCGACCCTGTTCAGCGATGCCTGGGACGCGATCTCGCCGTCCAACCTGCCCAGCCTGCTCGACACCCTGCCGGGACTCGCGTCTCGGGCGGTGGAGCTCTTCACGGATGTGGTCGCCTTCGGCAGCACGCTGATCCACCAGGTACTGGTCTTCATCCGGGACTCCCTGCTGCAGTGGCTCAGCGAACGGGCCCACGGTGTCCGCGGCTTCAAGCTGCTGACCGTCATCCTCGGACGCAACCCGTTCACCCAGGCTCCCGTCGAGCGCAGCGCCGAGAACCTGATCGGCGGGTTCGTCGAGTTGATCGCCGGTCCCGAGACCTACGCCCAGCTGGCGGAATCCGGTGTGATCGCCGAGGCCGCAGGGCGGATCGAGGGCGAGCTGGCCCGGCTGAACATCACCTGGGACCTGGTCACCGGCACCTTCCTCGCGATCTGGGAGGGCATGAGCCTTGCCGACTTCCTCGACCCGCCGGGCGCGATCGAACGGGTGATCACCCAGTTCGGGGAGCCGCTGTCGCGGATCATCTCGTTCGCGGCGACCGTGATCCAGGTGGTGCTGGAGCTGGTGCTGCGGCTGATGAACTTCCCGTCCGACCTGCTCGGCAGCATCATCTCCGGTGTCCAGCAGGCGCTGGCCAGCATCCAGGCCGATCCGGTCGGGTTCCTCAACAACCTGCTCGCCGCGCTGAAGCAGGGGTTCTCCCAGTTCTTCGACAACATCCTCGTCCACCTGATCCAGGGCCTGGCGGACTGGCTGTTCCGCGGCCTGCGGGGGCTCGGGATCGAGATCCCGACCGAGTTGTCCGGGGCGTCGATCCTGAAGCTCGCCCTGGACGTGATGGGGCTGTCGGTGGAGTTCCTGTGGGAGTGCCTGGGCGAGGTCATCGGCCAGGAACGGGTGGCGATGATCCGGGGCGCCATCGACCGGCTGGGCCAGGCGTGGGCGTTCATCGTCGACGTCCAGAACCGGGGCATGATCGCGATCTGGGAGTACATCAGCAGCCAGCTCGGCAACCTGTGGGACACCATCTTGACGATGGCCAAGGACTGGCTGGTCACCAACCTCATCGAGGCAGCGGTGGCCAAGGTGCTGTCCATGCTCGACCCGACCGGCGTGATGGCGGTGATCAACAGCTGCATCGCGTTCTACCGTGCCGTCCAGTCGGTGATCGAGTACGTCACCGAGATCCTGCAGATCATCAAGACCTATGTCGACACGATCGCGGCGATCGCGGCCGGCAACATCGGGCCCGGCGCCACCATGCTCGAGACCGGACTGGCCAACGCGATCCCGGTAGCCATCGGCTTCCTCGCCTCGCAGGTCGGACTCGGGAACATCCCCGAGAAGGTCGTCGAGATCATCAACGGTCTGCGCCAGGCCATCAAGGACGCCGTCGTCTGGCTGATCCGCCAGGCCCTCCGGCTCGGCCAGGCAGCCCTCGACGCGCTCACGGGGGCCGGCACCCCCGAGCCGGCTCCCGCCGACGGTTCCACCGCCGAACCGGAACCCGGCACCCCCGCCCCTGAGGGCGCCGACGCCCCGGGCGAGTGGCCACCTGATCGGGTCAAGGCTGCCGCCGCCGGTCAGGTGGTCGCGCGAGTCGGAGCAGAGCCCTCGCCGCAGTCGGTGCGCGCCGTTCTCCAGGGCGTCGCCGGTGAGTTCCAGCCCCGCGGCCTGCGCAGCATCGAGGTGGTGTCGTCGACCACGGACATCGGCGCCTTCTCCGTTCAGGTGGCGGCGAGCCCGATCAGCGCCGCGGGCGGGTTCCGCGTGAACAAGCAGATGCGGCTGTCGGAACTCAAGCTGAGCCACGGCACCACCGCCACCGCGCACCTCAACGGAACCCTGCTCGGCACGGCCTCGGCCGGAACCAGGGAGGTGGAGGAGGCCGGGCCGGTCTCAGGGCACGCCGAGCAGATGCTGGCGGCCCATCTCTCCGGGCAGCTGCACACCCTCAGCGCGGCCGGCACTCTGGACCGGCACGGAGACAACGAACTGGTGATCCGAATCACCCGCTCTCCGTGCGACAACTGCACCACCAGGCTGATGCGGCTCGCGGATCAGCTCAGGGAGTTCGTGGCCGAGGGCGCCAGCGTCCGGGTCCGGATCGAGACCGCTTCGATCTACCAGGCCGGCGGCTCCGAGCGGCGCGCACAGGCCCTCTTCGACCTGAACACGCTCCACGAGCGCGGGATCGAGGTCCAGGCCTGGGACATCATGGCCCACGCCGAGGAGGTCTTCGGCCCGGACGTGGACAAGGAGAGCCTCCAGGAGCGCGCCAACGAGATCGAGGACCGCATCCGGCAGACTCGGGCACTCCTGGAAGCGCTTGCGCTCCGGGTCGAGCCCGGCCCCGGCACCGGCGGCCCCGTGATGGGCCGGCTGCGCGGTGGTGCACAGGAGGCGGACGGCGCCACGATGCTCGCGCTCGCGAAGGCAGGGGTTCGAGTCACTTCACCGGACGAGGCTCGGGAGCGGGAGGCAGACGCGGTCAGCCGGTCCGCTCAGCTCCGGCGGCCGGCGAGCCCTTCACCATCGAGGGCGGGGAGGCTGCCGACCGCGGGCTTGCTGCCCAGCCACATCGGCGCAGCACTGGCCGGGGGCGCACCCGTCCCGGCCGGTATACGTCCGAACCTCGAGGCCGGCCTGGGGGCCGACCTGGGGGAGATGCGGGTCCATACCGGCACCGTGGCGGCGACCGCCGCCGCCTCGGTCGGGGCCAGGGCGTTCACTCTCGGCCACCACGTGGTGCTCGGGGCGGGGGAGAGCACGTCCGACCTCGCCCTGATGACACACGAGGCCGTCCACGTCGTGCAGCAGACCGGCACGACCGCCCTCATGCGGGAGGTGGCGCCTGGCCTTGCGACGGCCGAGCCGACAGCGGCGCGGCCGGTAGCCGACGCTCCCGATCGGTACGGTTCGCTCGACGACGCCCAGTTCAACGCCCAGATGATCGCCCACGATCTGCTGCGGGCGATCGACCAGAGCCAGTACGCCCCCGTCTTCGTCAGTGACGGGCTGTTCGGGTTGAAGGAGGATGTGGCGGCCGAACGCCGGAAGGTGGATGTGGCGACGGTGATCAGCCGGCTGCAGGGACTCACCGAGGCCAGGTCCACGAGGTGCGGCGGGGCGACGCCCCCGCCCCCCCCCCGGGCCCCGCTGGCCGGGGC
>JAEYNS010000137.1 GCA_023412435.1 Actinomycetes bacterium
CAGCAGGCAGGCGGCGAACGCCAGGTACGGGTTCGACGACGGGTCAGGGCAGCGGAACTCGATGCGCTTGGCCTTCGGGTTGGAGCCGGTCACCGGGATCCGGATGCAGGCCGAACGGTTCCGGGCCGAGTAGACGAGGTTGACCGGGGCCTCGAAGCCGGGCACCAGGCGGTGGTAGGAGTTCACCGTGGGATTGGTGAACGCCAGCAGCGACGGGGCGTGGTGCAGCAGGCCTCCGATGTACCAGCGGGCGAGATCGGACAGGTTGCCGTACCCGGTCTCGTCGTAGAACAGCGGCTCGCCGCCGTTCCACAGCGACTGGTGGACGTGCATGCCCGAGCCGTTGTCACCGAAGATCGGCTTGGGCATGAAGGTGACGGTCTTGCCCGCGGCCCAGGCCGTGTTCTTGATGATGTACTTGTACTTCATCACGTCGTCGGCAGCGGCCAGCATGGTGTTGAACCGGTAGTTGATCTCGGCCTGACCGGCGGTCCCCACCTCGTGGTGTGCGCGCTCGACCTCGAGGCCGGAATCGGTCAGCTTCTTGACCATCTCGTCGCGCAGGTCGGAGAAGTGGTCGACCGGGGCGACCGGGAAGTAGCCACCCTTGTACTTCACCTTCGCGCCGCGGTTGCCGCCCTCCTCCTCGCGACCGGTGTTCCAGGCGCCGGCCTCGGAGTCGATGTAGTAGAAGGAGGACTGCTGCTTGGTCTCGAACCGGGCGGAGTCGAAGATGTAGAACTCGGCCTCGGGGGCGAAGAAGGCGGTGTCGCCGATGCCCGTCGAGGCGAGGTAGTCCTCGGCCTTCCTGGCGATGTTGCGCGGGTCGCGGCTGTAGGCCTCGTGGGTGAGCGGGTCGTGCACGAAGAAGTTCAGCGCCAGCGTCTTGTGCGTCCGGAACGGGTCGATGAAGGCGGTGCCCGGGTCGGGCAGCAGCGTCATGTCCGACTCGTGGATCTTCTGGAACCCCCGGATCGACGACCCGTCGAACGCCATCCCGGTCTCGAACACCTCCGGGCCGAACGCGTACGCGGGGACCGTCAGGTGCTGCATCACACCCGGCAGGTCGCAGAACCGGATGTCGACGAACTCGACGTCCTCGTTCTTGATGTAGGCCAACAGGTCGTCGGCGCCTTGGAACATCGTGCCTCCACAAGTCATGGGTATCGGACGGCCGCAACGCTACGGAGGGGTAGTAACCCCCGAGTTCCATCCGTGTTTCAGCCGTGTAAAAGCCGCGTCCCGCGATGGCGTCCGGTCGGATCCTCGGGTATCGCCGGACGAAGTAGTCTCCTGCCCATGAGCGAGGTGGAGGCCGAAGGCTACCCGGGGCAGTCGCTGGGCCTGCCCCCGAGCGGACGGGGGTCGCTGGCGAGCTGGCGGGCGCGGATCGCCGCCCTGCTGCTGGACTGGGCCGGCTCGATGCTGGTCGCGATCTTCGCCTTCGGGATGGCGGTGCTACGGGAGAGCGACTGGCGTTCCTGGATGATCCTGGCCGTCTTCTTCGTCGAGAAGACCGTGCTCACGGCCCTGGTCGGCGGCAGCTTCGGGCAGATCGTCGCGAGAATCCGGGTGATCCGGCTGGACGGGCAGCCGCTCGGCTGGTGGCGGGCCGCGCTGCGCACGGCAATGGTCTCCGTGGTACTCCCCGCGGTCGTCATCGGGGCCGACCGGAGAGGGCTGCACGACCATGCCCTGGGCACCGTGGTGGTAACTCAGCGGTAGCAGATTTAGGAGACCCTTGGCTTCTTAGGGTACTTTTCCCCCCATGCTTCGATACATCGGACGGCGGTTGCTCAACTACGCCCTCCTGCTGTTCGTGGCGGTCTCGCTGACCTATGTTCTCGCCGCCACCCAGCTGAACCCGCGCGCGCTCTTCGAGCTGCGCCAGCCGCCGATCGCGCCGGAGACCATCGAAGCCCAGCTCGCGCTCTACAACCTGAGCGACACCGTCCCCTTGTGGGAGCGGTACCTGACCTGGCTGACCGGGGTCTTCCGCGGCGACTGGGGGTATTCGCCGCTGGGGGCCAACGTCGCCGAGCAGATCAGCAACCGGATGTGGGTCAGCCTGCGGCTGCTCATCATCGGCACCCTGGTCGGCATCGTGATCGGCGTCGCGGTGGGCGCCTGGACGGCCACGCGGCAGTACCGGGTCTCCGACCGGACCATCACCGCGCTGTCGCTGCTGGTGATCTCCACCCCCGCCTTCGTGATCGGCCATGTCACCCAGATCGGCGCCACCTGGTTCAACAACACCACCGGCACCAGGGTCTTCGAGTTCCTCGGCGAGACCGGGGACGTCGGCGACTATCCCTTCGCCGATCTCGTCGACCGGGCCCAACACCTGTTGTTACCGACCTTCGTGCTGGTGATCATCGGGGTCGCCTCGATGAGCCGGATCCAGCGCAACATCATGCTCGACTCGCTCGGTGCCGACTACGTCCGCACCGCACGGGCCAAGGGCCTGCCCCAGTCGAGGGCCGTGATGAAGCACGCCCTGCGGACGGCGCTCATCCCCACCGGCACCTACGTCGCCTTCAGTGTCGCGACGATGTTCACCGGCGCCACCTTCACCGAGCGGATCTTCGGCTTCCCGGGGATCGGCCAGTACGGCGTCGACACGATCACCAACCGTGATCCGCACGGGGTGGTCGCCGTGACGGCCTTCGCGGGGGTGTGCGTCCTGGTCGGCGCGGTACTCTCCGACATCATGGTCGCCATCCTCGACCCGCGGGTCCGGCTGGGTTAGGGGACGAGAGATGGCAGACACCGAACTGCGGATCGCCGAGTCCGACACGCTTGCCCCCGCCGACGGGCCGCAGGGCGAGGCGGCCGCCGGCCGCCGGCTCACCCGCCGGCGCCTGATCTGGCGCCGCTTCCTGCGCAACAGGCTGGCCGTCGTGGGAGCGCTCGGCATCCTCTTCCTGTGCTTCCTGGCGATCGCGGGCCCGAACCTCATCTACTGGAAGTTCGACCAGATCGATCCCACCGCGTTCCTCAAGCCGCCGAGCAGCTCGCACCCATTGGGTACCACCCAGGCCGGACGCGATGTGCTCGCGCTCACCGCCCGCGGCCTCGGCAAGTCGCTGATGATCGGCTTCATGGTCGCCTTGATCTCGACCACCATCGCCGCACTGGTGGGAGCCTCCGCCGCCTACCTGGGGGGCTGGTACGAGAAGGCGATGCTGTGGATCATCGACCTGCTGCTGGTGGTGCCGAGCTTCTTCCTGATCGCCATCGCCGCCCGTGGCCAGTACGGCGGCGACGCCGCCTGGCTGATGCTCGTGGTGCTGCTGGCCCTGTTCGCCTGGCCGCTGTCGGCCCGTGTCGTCCGGTCGCTCACGTTGTCGATCCGGGAGCGGGAGTACATCCTGGCCGCCCGGTTCATGGGGTTGTCGTCGTTGCGCATCATCGTCCGGCACATCCTGCCCAACGCGTCGTCGCTGCTGATCATCGACGCCACGCTCGGCGTCGGCTACGCGATCCTGTCCGAGACCGGCCTGTCCTACTTCGGCTTCGGCGTCCAGGCACCCGACACCTCGCTCGGCACGCTGATCGGCGAGGGCGCCCGGATGGCCACCACCTACCCGTGGATCTTCCTCGGCCCGGCCACCGTGCTGGTCTTCCTCGTGATGTGCGTCAACGCGGTTGGGGACGGCCTGCGTGACGCGCTCGATCCCAGCTCGTCCTCGGGAGGCCGCGCATGACCCAGGAACTGCTCAACCAGCCCGAGGCGAAGGTTGGGGACAAGGTCCTGGAGGTGCGCGACCTGAACGTCACGTTCCCCAGTGAGGCGGGGATGGTCAAGGCCGTCCGCGGCCTCAGCTTCGACCTGTACAAGGGCGAGGCGATGGCGATCGTCGGCGAGTCCGGCTCGGGCAAGTCGGTGACCTCGCTCGCCGTCATGGGCCTTCACCCGCCGACCACCCGGATCACCGGCTCCATCAAGCTCAACGGCGTCGAGCTGCTCGGCCAGAGCGATTCGGAGATGTCGCGACTGCGTGGCCGCAAGATGGCGATGATCTTCCAGGACCCGCTGTCGGCGCTGACCCCGGTCTACACCGTCGGCGACCAGATCGTCGAGACCATCCTCGCCCACGAGATGATGGGCAAGTCGGCGGCCGAGCGCCGCGCGGTGGAACTGCTCGACCTGGTCGGTATCCCGAACCCGCGGGAGCGGGTGAAGTCCTTCCCGTTCGAGTTCTCCGGCGGCATGCGGCAGCGGGTGATGATCGCGATGGCGATCGCCAACGACCCTGACGTGATCATCGCCGACGAGCCGACCACTGCCCTCGACGTCACGATCCAGGCCCAGGTCATCGACGTGCTGAAGCGCGCTCAGCAGGAGACCGGGGCGGCGATCATCATGATCACCCACGACCTGGGGATCGTGGCCGGGACCGCCGACCGCGTCGTGGTGATGTACGCCGGCCGTCCGGTCGAGAAGGGGTCGGTCGACGACATCTTCTACCGGCCCCGGATGCCCTACACGATCGGTCTGCTCGGCACCGTGCCGCGGCTGGACCGCAGCACCCACGGCGAGGCGCTGCCGGTGCTGGAGGGCAACCCGCCGTCGGTGGTCAACCTGCCGTCCGGCTGCCCGTTCCGGCCCCGCTGCCCGATGGCGATCGACCTGTGTGCCACGGTCGAGCCCGACCTGATGCTCACCGAGGACCCGGCGCACACCGCCGCCTGTCACCGCCTCCCTGAGGTGGTCAACGGCAATCTCACCCACGCCGACATCTTCGGCGTGCCGACCCTGGCGGAGTCCGTCCTCGAGGGGACGCCGCGCGAGCGCCGTCCGGTGGTGCTCAAGCTCACCGACCTGAAGCGGCACTACCCGCTGATGAAGGGTGCCATCTACCGTCGCCGGGTGGGGACGGTCAGGGCCGTCGACGGGATCGACCTCGAACTTCGCGAGGGTGAGACCCTCGGCCTGGTGGGGGAGTCCGGCTGCGGCAAGACCACGACGCTGCTCGAGATCCTCAACATGGCCAAGGCGACCGACGGCACCATCGAACTGCTCGGCAACGACACCTCGAGCCTGACCCGGCGCGACCGCAAGGCGTTGCGCCGCAACGTCCAGGTGGTGTTCCAGGACCCGATGGCCGCGCTCGACCCACGGATGCCGATCTTCGACATCATCGCCGAGCCGATGGGGGTCTACGGCTACTCCAAGACCGAGATCGAAACCCGCGTGCGGGACCTCCTGCGGCTGGTGGGCCTCGAGCCTGCGCACGCCGACCGCTACCCGCAGCACTTCTCCGGTGGTCAGCGGCAGCGGGTGGGGATCGCCAGGGCGCTCTCGCTGGAGCCCAAGGTGCTCGTGCTGGACGAGCCGGTCTCCGCCCTCGACGTGTCGATCCAGGCCGGGGTGATCAACCTGCTGGACGACCTGCAGGCACGCCTCGGCCTGTCCTACCTGTTCGTCGCGCACGACCTGGCGGTGATCCGGCACATCGCCGACCGGGTCGCGGTGATGTACCTGGGCGGCATCGTGGAGGTCGGCGGGGTCGAACAGGTCTACGCCTCGCCGATGCATCCGTACACCCAGGCGCTGATGTCCGCGATCCCGATCCCCGACCCGGTGACGGAGCGGTCCCGGAACCGGATCGTGCTCTCGGGCGACCTGCCGAACCCGGCGGACCCCCCGTCGGGCTGCAAGTTCCGCACCCGGTGCCAGAAGTTCGCGGTGCTCTCGGACGCGGACCGCCAGGCCTGCATCCAGATCCCGCCGCCGCTGGCGGTCACCGGTCCCGACCATCGTGCTGCCTGCCACTACCCCGAAGTCGTCGAGGTCGTGTGACGCAGCGGAAATCGTTACCACACGGTGATCTCACCGTTCGGTGATCTGCCGTCTCAGCATGTAGCCTCAACTATGGCGCCGAGCCGGGGCGCCCGCTATGCGCGGGCGCTGTTGTTCCGGTGTCGTCCCGATCGGTACTCGGTTGGGAACACGAATCATGGAGGAAATGTGACAGCGAAGAAGTTCTTGCTGCCCCTGCTGGCAGGTGGACTCGCCATGACGCTCGCCGCCTGCGGCGGGCCGGCTCCCACCCAGACCGCGACCGACAGCGCCAGCCCTGGCGCGAGTGCTCCGGCCACCTCGGCTCCGGCTCAGTCCGAGGGCTGGGACATCAACGAGACCCCGCGCGACCAGGTCGCTGACGGCGGCGAGTTCAAGGGCTCGATCAGCTTCGAGATCTCCACCTGGAACACTTTCTCGGTCGCCGGCAACGAGTCGTCCCTGAACGACCTGGTGGCTCCGATCCGCCCGCGGTACTTCAACTACCTTCCCTCGGGCGATCCGGAGACCAACACCGACTACCTCGAGTCGTTCACCGAGAACGTCGCCGACGGCAAGCTCAGCGTTTCCCTGAAGCTGAACCCGAACGCGAAGTGGAACGACGGCGACCCGATCGACGTTGACGACTGGATCGCCACCTGGAAGGCGATGAACGGCTCCGACGAGGACTTCACCGCCGCCTCCACCGAGGGCTGGGTCGAGATCGACTCGATCGCCGCCGGCGCCGACAAATTCGAGGTGCTCGTCACGTTCAAGGCGACCTACCCGGACTGGACCGCGCTGTTCGGCGACGGCCCGCTGCGCGCCGAGGGCGTCAAGGATGCCAAGACCTTCAACGAGGGCTGGGCTGACTACAACAACGACTGGTTCAGCGGTCCGTTCTACGTGAGCAACTGGGACAAGACCTCCGGTACCGTCACCCAGGAGCCGAACCCGAACTGGTGGGGCGACAAGCCCAAGCTGGACAAGGTGACCTGGAAGCTCGTCCCGAGCGAGGCCTCGGCTGCCGCGTTCGCGAACCAGGAAATCGACTTCCTCGACATCGGCCCGGATCCGAACGGCTACCAGCTGGCTTCCTCCGCGCCGAACTCCGAGGTCCGCTCGGCTCTTGGCCCGAACTTCCGCCACTTCACGTTCAACTCCAAGGCGCCGAACCTGTCTGACGTCAACGTCCGCCAGGCCATCGTCAAGGGCCTCGACCGGGCGCAGATCGCAGCGTCCGACCTCGCGGGTCTGCCGCTGGAGTTCCGCCCGCTGAACAACAACATCTTCGTTGAGAACCAGACCGGCTACGTCGACCTCGGCGCCGAGACCGGCATCGACTACGACCCCGAGGGTGCGAAGGCCCAGCTCGACGCTGCCGGCTGGACGCTCAACGAGTCGACCGGCTTCCGTGAGAAGGACGGTCAGCAGCTCGATGTGACCTTCGCGGTCCTGGGCGGCGTTGCCGCCTCGGAGAACGAGGGCCTGCAGGCGCAGAACATGCTGAAGGAGATCGGGGTCAACCTGATCCTCAACACCATCGACACCACCACCGACTGGCCGAACGTGCTGTACGAGTACAAGTTCGACATCATCGCGTTCTCGTGGATCGGTACTCCGTACCCGCTGCGTGGCATCGACCAGATCTACGGTGCCACCACCAAGCACGGCAAGTTCACCCCGAACGACTCCAACTTCGCCCAGCTCGATGTCGCCAAGGTCAACGAGCTGACCCCGAAGATCTCTGTCGAGATGGATCACGACGCCCGACTGGCCATGGGCCAGGAGGCCGCCAAGGCCATCTGGGAGTCGGTGCACACCCTGCCGCTCTACCAGCGTCCGGACCTGATCGCGGTCCGTGACACCCTGGCGAACTACGGTTCGTTCGGGATGGGCGAGCCCCGCTGGACCGATGTCGGGTACGTCAAGGCCTCCTGACCTTCGGTAACGATTTAGAAACGGGCCGCCCCCCCCCGGCCGGCCCGTTTCGCTTCCCCTGAGTGTTTCCCCTAGCCAAGCCCCCGTAGCGGGACGATAGGCTGACCAGGCGCGAGCGATTTCATCTCAACAGGAATGGGGATCAGTTCCGCTGATTCCTGATAGCGTTCAAATCTCACCAGGTGAAGGGCCATCTCGTTGGCCGACTGGTGAGTACGTCGACACGACGCAGTTCCCTCTCACGAGGAGGGACTTCTCCTAGGAGGTTCAATGCGAGGACACACTCGCCTCGTTTCGGCTGCCGCGTTGGTGGCTGTTGGACTGCTCGCCAGTGCCTGTACCGGCACGCCCGCACCGACCGCCGGTGGGGCCAGCAGCCCGGCAGCGACAGGCGCCCCTGCCGAGGCCACGTCCATCTCGATCCGCGGCTGCACCCCGCAGAACCCGCTGATCGGCACCAACACCACAGAGGTCTGCGGCGGCAACGTCCTCGACGCTGTGACCGCCAAGCTCGTCCACTACAACTCCGACACCGCGGCCCCCGAGCTGGACATCGCGGAGTCGATCGAGACCACCGACTCCATCACCTTCACCGTCAAGCTGAAGGCCGGCTACAAGTTCCACGACGGCACCGACGTCAAGGCCAAGAACTTCGTGGACGCCTGGAACTGGGCCGCCTACGGGCCCAACGCCCAGCTGAACTCCTACTTCTTCGAGCCGATCGAGGGCTACGGCGACCTGCAGTGCGGCACCGCCCCGAATGCCGAGGGTGAGGAAGAGGTCAACTGTGAGGCCGCCCCGCCGGCGAAGGACACCATGTCCGGCCTGGCCGTGGTCGACGACAGCACCTTCACCATCAAGACCTCCGCGCCGACCTCGAACCTGCCGGTCCGCCTGGGCTACACCGCCTTCATCCCGCAGCCGGACGCCTTCTTCGCCGACACCTCCGAGGGCAAGAAGACCTTCGCTGACGCCGTCATCGGCGCCGGCCCGTACAAGCTGGTCTCCAAGACGGACACCGCCATGGAGCTGGAGAAGTTCGCCGACTACTCCGGTGCGTACCCCGGCTCGGTCGACAAGGTCACCTTCCGGGTCTACAACGACCTCAACGCGGCCTACAACGACACCGTCGCCAACAACCTCGACCTGACCGACGTGATCCCGTCCGACATGCTGGTCGCCGACCAGTGGAAGACCGACCTCGACGGCCGCTTCGGGACCCGCGACACCGGCGTCATCCAGGTGCTGTCGTTCTCGCCCAAGGACGAGAACTTCAAGAACCCCGACATGCGTCGTGCGATCAGCATGGGCTTCGACCGTGAGCTGATCACCAAGCAGGTCTTCGAGGGCGCCCGTACCCCGGCCACCGGTTGGGTCTCCCCGGTCGTGGACGGCTACAAGGCCGGCCAGTGCCCGGACTGCACCTTCAACCCGACCGAGGCCAAGAAGCTCTACGACGCCGCCGGCGGCTACAAGGGCACCATGCCGATCGGTGTGAACGGCGACGGTGGCCACCAGGTGTGGGCCGAGGCCTTCTGCAACCAGCTCAAGAACAACCTCGGCATGGACTGCGCGGTTGTTGCCACTCCGGACTTCGCCACCCTGCGCACCAGCATCCGTGCTCGTGAGCTGGAGGGCCTGTACCGCGGCGGCTGGCAGATGGACTACCCCTCGATCGAGAACTTCCTGACCCCGATCTACGCCACCGGTGCCTCGTCGAACGACTCCGACTACTCCAACCCGGAGTTCGACAAGCTGCTGACGCAGGCCGCTGCCGCCCCGAGCAATGATGAGGCGAACGCGCTCTACCAGCAGGCCGAGGCCATCCTCGGCAAGGACAACCCGACGATCCCGCTGTGGTACCAGCAGAGCCAGTTCGGCTGGTCCACCAAGATCGCCGAGGTGAAGATGACCCCGTTCTCCACCTTCGACCTCTCGTCGGTGGTTCTGAACGGCTGATCACCACATAAGGTAGGCCCGCCGGGCTCAACACCCGGCGGGCCGACCCAAGGGGTCCAACCC
>JAEYNS010000244.1 GCA_023412435.1 Actinomycetes bacterium
CCCCCGCACCCGCCCGCAGCTGGGCGTCGAGCAGGTCGACCATCCCGGGGTCGGCACCCTTCTGGGGAGCGAAGACGTGCGCCGCACCGCGCGGGCCGTGCAGCGGGTTGTCGATGTCGCACATCACGGTGATCCCGGCCTGCCGCACCTCGGGGGCCACCCCCGAGACGTCGATGGAGGCGATCCGGTCGAGGTTGCCGCCGGTGGGGACGAACCGCTCGCCTGCCGGGTCGCGGAAGACGACCCCGACCGCGGCCGCGGCCCCCGTCCCGAGATCGTTGGTGGCCGAGCCGCCGGCGCCGATCACGAGCGTGCGGGCGCCCGCCCCGGCGGCGGCGAGGATCAGCTCGCCCACCCCGTAGGTGGTGGTCAGGTCAGGGGCCAGCCGTCCCTCCGCCAGCGGCAGCCCCGCGGCGGCCGCCATCTCGATCACCGCGGTGTCGGCGTCCAGCCGGCCGTAGCAGGCGTCCACCTGCTCGCCGGGGAACGGCCCGGTGACCCGGACGGGGACGCGCTCGCCGCCGACCGCGGCCAGGAAGGCGTCCACGCTGCCCTCCCCGCCGTCGGCCACCGGCAGCGCGACGAGCTCGGCCTCGGGGTGGTGGCGGCCGATCACCTCGGCCATCACCTCGCACAGCTGCGTCGAGCTGAGCGTCCCCTTGAAGGAGTCGGGGATCAGGACCACCTTGCGCAGCGGCGCCGCCGCGGCACCTGGGATGCGGGTCACCGCCCCAGTATGGACCGGTCGCCCCGCGCGGGCCCGGTCAGCCGCCCGGGGCGGCGGACACGGTCTCCAGCAGGCTGGCCAGGAAGCTGCGCCAGGGCCACGCGTCGTCGGGGAAGAGCCAGTGCGGCAGCCCCCACAGGGTCACGTAGGCGACGGTGATCCAGCCGTTCCACAGCCGGGACGCGACGTCGCGCAGGTCGCCGGCCATGATCGCCAGCGCCGGGGCCATCACCAGCAGGTGGGCCCACCGGCCGTAGTCCTCGGCGATCACGTACAGCGGCGCCACGATCGCCGCCGTCGCGACCAGCCACCGCCAGTGCCGACGCAGCCACGGGCTGGTGAGGACGGGCAGCAGGGCGAGCGGCAGCAGGGCGAGGAACCACCAGTAGAGCGGGAACCGGACGGCCACCGCCGCCAGGGCCGCCGCCAGCGGCTGGTCGATCATTCCGATCGCCCCGAAGCAGAGCTCCCGGTTGAGCCCGTCGGCCACCACCACCCGGCAGACCGCCCTGACGACCTCGGCGTCGCCGCGGGCCAGCAGGCTGGCCGCCGTCCCGACCACGCCGAGGCCGAGGATCGCCAGCGAGGGCCAGCGCCGCAGGTCGGGCCTGCCGTCCGGGCTGCGCAGCAGGAACAGCAGCACCGGGATCGCGAACCCGCTCGCCTCCCAGGAGAAGATCGCCAGCCCGAAGACCGCGACCGCGAGCCCGGTCAGCGCGGCGCGCGCCCTGGTGGTGAGACATCGTCGCGCCCAGCCGAGCAGCGCGATCGCCGCGAAGCAGAGGATCTCCTTGCGCCAGCCGCCCTCGACGTCCCAGCCCAGGAACGGCAGCGCCGCCGGGCCGCAGACCAGCGCGACGGCGGGCCAGGCGTACCGGGTGCGGTGCAGGAAGCCGGCGGCGTAGCCGACCACGAGGCCGTAGCAGGCCAGCTGGACGCCGAACAGCAGCCACAGCGTCGCCCCCGGTGGGCTGAGCGCGAACAGCAGTTCGCCGAACAGGCCGCGCCGCACGAACCCTCCGGCGTAGCTGATCAGCCAGTCGCCGACCCGGTAGGTGAAGCCGCCGACCGCGATGTCGCGCGCGAGGTAGTCGGCCACGGCCCGCCACAGCGCCAGGCCCAGCACCGTCCAGGCGACGACAGCCCTGCCGATCCAGCCCGGTCCGGCGGGCGGGGCCGCGGCGGGCACCAGCGTGCCGGTGGCGGTGGGGTGGGCGGGTTCGCTCATCGTCGTCACCTCAGCCCAGCTCCACCACTACCCGGTGGACGCCCTCGCCGCGCGGCACGCGGGCCACCGTGCGGCCCCGGACCGGATCGGGGACCGGGGCGAGCGGCACCCCGTCCACGCTGACCGCGGCGACCCCCGTCACCAGGTGACCGGGGTTGCGCACCTCGATCTCGTAGGTGCCGCCGCGCCACTGCCGGGTGACGGTGAAGCCGTCCCAGTCGGCCGGGATGCACGGGTCGATCACCAGCGCGTCGAAGTCGGGGCGGACGCCGAGGACGTACCGGGTGGCGGCGGTGTACATCCAGCCGGCGGTCCCGGTCAGCCACGGGTTCTGCGCCTTGCCGAACCACTCGTGGTCGCGGCCGTAGAGGAACTGGGCGTACACGTACGGCTCGGCGCCCCGCACCTCGATGCGGTCGTTGCCGTGGTACGGCGCGAGCGCGTCGTAGTAGGCCATCGCCTGCTCGCCGCGGCCCAGGATCGTCTCGGCGATGATCGGCCAGGCGTTGGGGTGGCTGAAGATCGCGCCGTTCTCCTTGACGCCGGGGTAGACCCGGGTGACGTAGCCGATGGTGTCGTCGACCCGGGTGTACGAGGGCCAGCACAGGTGGGTGCCGTACTCGCTGGCCAGGTGGGTGCGGACGGCGTCCATCGCGGAGGTGCCGCGTTCGCGGTCGGCGGCGCCGGAGATCACCGCCCACGGCATGTGCTCGAGGAAGATCCTGCCCTCGGGGGACTCGGCCGAGCCGATCTTCACCCCGTCGCGGGTGTAGCCGCGCAGGTACCACGCGCCGTCCCACAGGTCGCGGTTGACGGCCTCGGTGACGGTCGCGGCGATCGCGTCGAGGCGGGCGCGTTCGGCCTGCCACCGCTCGGCCTCGCCGGGACGGGTCGCGGCCAGGTGGTCGATCACCTCGGCGAGCGCCTTCGCCGCCCAGACGTGCAGGAAGCTGACCAGCGCGGTCTGGCCGCCGCCGAGGTTGAGACAGTCGTTCCAGTCGGCCCGCAGCCCCTTGGCGATGCCGTTGTCGCCGACCTGCTCGGCGGTGAACTCGATGGCCCGGCGCAGGTGCTCGTAGACGGTGGCCGGGGCGGGGTCGAAGCGGTCGGCGGCCGCCCGTCCGATCACGGCGGCGCGATCGTCGGGGGACAGCCCGGAGTCGGCGAACGGGATGACCTGGTCGAGGAGGTCGAGGTCGCCGGTCTCCTTCAGGTAGTCGACCACCGAGGGCACCAGCCACAGGTGGTCGTCGGAGCAGGCGTCGGCCAGGCCGTGCACCAGGTCGGAGGCGCGGCTCGGCACCACCGTCGGCAGCTTGACCCCGACCGGGATGTCGGGGCGCTGGTTCTCGGCGAACAGCAGCGGGTCGAACAGGTGCAGGCCGTAGCCCCATGACATCTGGCCGTGCAGCAACTCCTCGATCCGCTGGCGGACCTTGCCGGGGTTGGTGTGGACGACGCTCATGATGTCCTGGGCGGTGTCGCGGTAGCCCAGGCCGACCCGTCCGCCGACCTCGACGAAGGAGGCGAAGCGCGACCACACCACGCAGGTCTCCGCCTGCAGCAGGGTCCACGTGCCCAGCAGGGTGTTCATCGCCGGCGAGGGGGTGTGGAGGGCGAAGACCGCGCGCTTGCGCTCCCAGTACGCGGCCAGGTCGGCCAGGGCGGCGTCCACCGCGGCCGGGTCGGCGTAGGTCGCGCGCAGCCGGGCCCCGTCCGCGCGGCGGCCATAGCCCAGCACGTAGGCCAGCCGCACCGTCTCGCCGGGGGCGAGGCTCACCCGGTGGTGCAGCGCGCCGCAGTGGTTGCCGGTGGTGCCGTGCGAGCCGGAGCACTGGCCGCGCTCGACCGCGAGCGGGTTGGTCTCGGTGCGGTAGGCGCCGAGGAAGGAGTCGCGCAGGGTGTCGAAGCCGACCGGATCGGGGGTGGCGGTGAAGTAGTGGTAGGTCCACGGCTCGTAGTAGAAGTCGTACTCGACGACACCGTCGGCATAGTCGGCGCCGGAGGCGTAGAGCGACATCTGGAAGTTCTCGTTGTCGATCTGCACCGAGTGGAAGCTGAACTCGACGTAGCCGAACAGCGACAGGGTGCGCCCGGTGTCGCCGGTGTTGGTGAGCGTGACGTCCCAGACCTCGGCGTCCTCACCGAGCGGGACGAAGACCCGCTGGCTGGCCTCGATGCCGCGGTAGCTGGACTCGAACACCGAGTAGGACAGGCCGTGCCGGGTGCGGTAGGCCGCCTGGTCCAGCGGCTTGCCGACCGGCTGCCAGGACGCCGACCAGTAGTCGCCGTCGGCGTCGTCGCGCAGGTAGAGGTAGTGGCCGGGACGGTCCAGCGGGACGCCGTTGGGGCGGAACCGGGTCACCCGGCCCTGCTGGCTGGAGCGGCAGAAGCTGTAGCCGCCGGCGTTCTGGTTGATCACGGTGCACCAGTTCTCGACGCCGAGGTAGTTGATCCACGACGCCGGGACGTCGACCCGGTCGATCACGTACTCCAGCCGGTCGTCGTCGAAGTGGCCGTAGCGCATCAGGCGGGACTCCTTGGTTCAGGGTTGGCGGCGAAGTCCTCGAGCCAGGCGATCAGCCGGCTCGCCTTCTGGGGGGTCTCGGCCTCGACGAACATCCGCAGCACCGGTTCGGTGCCGGAGAACCGCAGCAGCGCCCAGGCCCCACCCTCCAGGTGCAGCTTGACCCCGTCGACGGTGTCGACCCGGGTGACCGGGTAGCCCGCGACCTCGGACGGGGCAGCGGTCGCCATCCGGCGCGGCAGTTCGACCCGCAGGTCGGGGGTGGCGGGGACGCCGTGCTCGACCTGGTACAGCCGGCCGGTGATGGAGTACACGGTCTCCAGCAGCTCGCTGAGCTTCTTGCCGGTGCGGGCCAGCATCTCCACGACGAGCGCGCAGGCGAAGACGCCGTCCTTGCCCTTGATGTGGCCGCGGATCGTCAGGCCGCCGGAGCTCTCCCCGCCCAGCACGGCGTCGATGGCGTCCATCCCCGCGGTGATGTGCTTGAACCCGACCGGCACCTCCCGGTGCTGCTCGCCGAAGGACTCGGCGAGCCGGTCGAGCAGGTGCGTCGTCGCGAGGTTGCGGACCACGCCGCCCCGCTCGCCCCGCACCTCGTGCAGGTACCAGTAGACGACCAGCAGCAGGTCGTTGGTCGAGATGTAGCGGCCCTGCTCGTCGATGATCGCGATCCGGTCGGCGTCGCCGTCGGTGGCCATGCCGAGGTCGAACCGCCGTCCGCTGTTGCGGACGATGTCGATCAGCGTCGACAGCCGCTCCGGGTCGGGGGCGGGGGAGCGGCCGCCGAACAGCGGGTTGTGGCGGTCGTGGATGAACTCGGTGCGCACCCTGGCGTCGGACAGGATCGTCCCCAGCGTCAGCTGGGAGGTGCCGTACATGGCGTCCACCACGACCCGCAGCCCGGCCTCCCGGATCACCGAGACGTCGACGATCTGCTCGATCGCGTCGATGTAGGGGTTGGTGAGGTCCACCTCGGCGACCAGCCCGGCCGCCATCGCGAGGTCGAGCCCCACCGAGACCACATCCGCCTGGCTCAGCGCGTTCGCCTCCGCTGTCAGCGCATCGGTCTCGTCCTGCAGCGGCAGCGAGCCGTCACTGCGGAAGACCTTCAGCCCGTTCCACTGCGGCGGGTTGTGGGACGCGGTGAACACCAGGCTGTATGCCGTCCCCAGATGGGGTGCGGCGAAGGTGACCAGCGGGGTGGGCACGTCCTCGGTGAGCAGGTGGACGCGGATGCCGTTCCCGGCGAACACCTCGGCGGCGGCCACCACCGACTCCCGGGACAGGAAGCGCCGGTCGCCGCCGATCACCACCCCTTGCCGCTCGCTGCCGCTGCGGGTGACCTGGTTGGCCAGCGCCTGGCACAGCCGCCGGACGTTGTGGATCGTGAAGCCCTCGCCGATCAGCGCCCGCCAGCCGCCGGTGCCGAAGTGGATCTCGCCGGTCTCGATGGCGTGCTGGGGAGCGAACAGCCGCTTCAGGACGATGTCGGCGGCCGCCTGCAGCTCTTCGTCGGTGTTGATGCCCTGCACCTCGCCGGCATCGAGGATCGCGTAGGAGGCGAGCGTCCCGCCCCTGGCGATCAGCCGCTGGGCGAGTTCGGTGAGCCGGTGCTCGCCGCTGGCGGCCATCACGTCCAGTTCGGGGATGAGCAGCGCGTTGTCGGCCACGTAGGCGCCGACGTTCACCTCGGTGATCCGCTCGCTGTCGGCGGAGAAGTCGGCCTCGTCCACGATGGCGGTGATCCGGCCGTCGGCGTCGCGCCGGATCCGGCCGTAGTCCTCGCCGTCGGGCAGGACGGCGGTGAGCAGCGAGAACTGGGCACCCTTCAGCTTGTGCCGCCACAGCAGGCCGCGCAGCGAGGCGGCCCGCAGCAGCGGGGTGTCGCCGTAGGCGACCAGGACGTCCCCGACGAAGCCCTCCAGTTCGAAGCGGGCGCACCGCACCGCGTCGCCGGTGCCGGCCTGGACGGTCTGGACCACATAGGTCCAGCCCTCCCCGAGGTGGTTGCGGACGGCGTCGTCGTGCTCGGCGACGACGAGGATGACGTCCCGCCGGGGGACCACGGCGGTGATGTTGGCCAGGGTCTGCTCGATCACCGTCGAGCCGGCCAGCGGGCGCAGCAGCAGGTCGCGGGTGGCCTCGTCCTGGCCGGCCGCGAGCACCACGGCCTTGAGCCGGCGTCCGTTGCGGGAACCCATCTCAGCCTCCTACCGGCAGGTTGTCGGCGCGGGCGCGGAGTTCCTTCTTGCGCCCCACCACCGCGGCGCCGACCGCGGCGACGGGCAGGTCGGGGGGCAGTTCGAGCAGCCGGTCGGCCACCCCGAGCCCCGCCAGGAAGGGCGAACCGGCCGCCCGGCGACGCAGCTCCGCCTCGACCCGTGGCCGCAACCAGCCGGTGGCCCGCAGGATGCCGCCGCCCAGCACCACCGCGGCCGAGTCGTAGACCACCACGACGAGGGTGAGAGCTGTCGCCAGCGCCGCCACCATCCGCTCCCGTTCGGCGGCCGCCGCAGGGCGTGGGTCGTGCTCCAGGTCGGCCAGGTCCACCCCGAGCGCCGCCAGCCGGCGGGCGAGGTGGGTGCCGCCGATCACGGTCTCCAGGCAGCCGCGCTGGCCGCAGGCGCACACGTCCCCTGCCGGGTCCACCGCCAGGTGGCCGATCTCGCCGGCACCGTTGCGGGCGCCCCGCACCAGCCGTCCGTTGCTCACCGCCGCGGCGGCGACCCCCGTCCCGAGGTTGACGTAGACCAGGTCACGGCGGGACTTGCCGAGCACCAGCCCTGCCCCCAGCGCCGTCGCCTTGACGTCGTTCTCCACCCGCACCACCCCACGGAAGTCGCCGGCGAACAGGGCGGGCAGGTCGGTGCGGGTGATACCGAGGTTGACGGCGGTCTCCACCACGCCGGTGGTGTGGTCGACGAAGCCGGGGATACCGAGCCCGATCGAGGAGTAGTCGCCGGGGGCGATCCCGAGGTCGGCGGCGAGCGCGTCCGCGACCGCGAGCACGGTGCGCCGCACCCCGGCGTCCGTGGGCTCGGTGGGCAGCACCCGCTCGGCCAGCACCCGGTCGGTGGCGTCCAGCACCAGCCCGTGGGCCTTCGTGCCCCCGATGTCGACGCCGAGGCTGAGGAACGCGTCAGGAGTCTTCGGCACCGCTCAGCCCTTCACCGCTCCGGCCACCAGGCCCGAGGTGAGCCTGCCCTGGACGAGCAGGAAGAAGATGATGACAGGGATCGCCACCAGGGTCGAGGAGGCCATCACCTGGCCCCAGTCGGTGGCCCGGTTGGCGCTCTGCAGGATGAACGTCCGCAGCCACAGCGGCAGCGTCATGGCGTCCTCCTTCTGCAGGATCACCAGGGCGACCGTGAACTCGTTCCAGGCCTGCAGGAAGGCGTAGACACCGGACGCGACCAGGCCCGGCGCCAGCAGCGGGAAGGTGACCCGGAAGAAGGCCTGGGGACGGGTGCAGCCGTCCACCATCGCGGCCTCCTCGAGGTCGGCGGGGATACCGGCGACGAAACCGCGCAGCATCCAGATCGTGAACGGGATGACGGCGGCGATGTAGATCAGGGAGACGCCGATCACGTTGTTCAGCAGGCCGACCGTGCTCATCAGCTTGTACTGGGCGATGAACAGGCCCTCGGCGGGCAGCATCTGGATGAACAGCAGCGCCAGCACGAAGCTGGTGCGGCCGCGGAACCGGAACCGGCTGATCGCGAGCGCCCCGAGGAAGGCGAAGAGCAGGGCCACCGCGACGGTGAGCAGGGTGATGGCGAGGCTCATCTGCAGGGCGCCGAGGAAGCGTCCGTCCGCGATCACGGCGGCGAAATTGTCCAGGGAGCCGCCGAACGGCAGGAAGCGCGGGGTGACCGACTGCAGCACCGCGTTCGGCAGCAGCGACGAGTTCACCATCCAGTAGACCGGGAACACCCAGATCAGCGCCACCAGGACGGCCACCACGCTGAGTACTGCCTTGCCGGGACGGATCCGGCGGCGCGGACGGGGGGTGGCCGGCGCGAGAGCAGACCGGGTGGCGGGAGCGAGGTCGGTCGCCATGTCAGGAATCCTCCTTCAACAGCTGGACGACGTAGAAGGCGCTCATCGCGATGGTGAGCACGAGGACGAAGACCGACAGCGCCGAGGCCATCCCGAAGTCGCTGGAGGCGACGCCCAGCCGGTAGATGTAGGTGCCGAGCAGGTCGGTGGTGGTGACCGGGGCACCGGCGTCCTGCAGCATCCGGATCTGGGTGAACACCCGCAGGTCCCAGATCAGCTGCAGCAGCAGCACGATCATCAGGACGGGGCGGATCATCGGCATGACGATGTGGAAGAACCGACGGCTGCCGGAGGCACCGTCCAGGGCGGCCGCCTCGAGCACGTCCTCGGAGACCTGGGTGAGCCCGGCGTAGACCGAGAAGGCCACGAACGGCACCGACAACCACACCACGATCACGGTGGCGACCAGATAGAAGCTGAGGGGCTCGGCGAGCCAGTTGTGGTTGGTGAAGTCGAGGCCCGCAGCGGTGAGCAGCCAGTTGACCACCCCCCGGCGCCAGTCGAACAGCCAGGTCCACACCGTCATGGCGGCGACCACGGGCATCGCCCAGGCGACCAGCATGGCGATCTGCAGGGTGAGCCGGGCGGCGGTCCCGACGGCGTTCATCAGCAGCGCCGCCAGCACCCCGACCACGACGGTGATCGCCGCGTTGACCAGGCAGAACGCGACCGAGCGCAGCACCACCGACCAGGTTTCGGAGGAGGTGAAGACGGTGAGGTAGTTCTCCAGCCCGACGAACTCGGGGGGCTGGCCGAACTGCTGGGCCAGGCCGAAGGACTGGGTGGAGGTGACCAGCTGCCAGACCATCGGGTAGCCGAGGGAGAACAGCAGGATGGCGATGGCGGGGATGATCAGGGCGTAGGGCGCCAGCCGTCCGAGCCGGCGGGCACGCCGGGCCGCGGTCCTCGCGGCCAGCGCCTCGGCGGACAGGCTCTGGGTGGCGGTCATGCGTCTGACTTTCTGGCAGCGGGGACGGGCCGACAGGGCACGAGGCCCCGCCCGCGCGCGGGCGGGGCCTCGTGGTGACAATCAGATCACTTGCTGTTGAGCAGCGGGGTGATCTGGGCGTCGTACTGCGCGGCCAGGGCGGCGATGTCGCCACCCTCGGCGACCGCAGCGAAGAACTCCTCGAGCTTCAGCGACGCCTCGACGGCGGCCCAGCCCGGCGCGGCCGGGGTCAGCTTGGAGTTGCTCGCCGACTCACGCAGGGCCTGGGCGAACTGGTCGTCACCCAGGGCGCTGACCTGATCGGAGTTGGCAGGGCCGAGACCGTTCTCGCCGAGCATCGTCTGGTACTCGGGGGAGAAGATGATCCGCAGCAGCTCGCGGGCACCCTCCTGGTTCTTGCTCTTGGCCGAGATGCCGATGTTGGAGCCGCCGGCGAACACCGGAGCCGGCTTGCCGTCATTACCCGGGAGGACGAGGACGCCGAACTTCTCGTCGTTCCACTCGCGGACTTCCTTGCCCTCGTCGTTCTTCACCAGGTCGCCGATCGACCAGTGCGCCCAGCCCGGGGCCATGATCGTGGCGGCGGCCAGCGAGGTCTCCTCGACGACGGCGTCGCCGTCCTTCACCACGTCGGAGTCGTTGATGTAGAGCCACGGGCTCGCGTCGCGGGCGGTCGAGGGGGCGTTGGAGGCCAGCTTCTGGATCTCCTGCAGCTGGGTCAGGCCCTTGATGGTGTTCGGGTCGGACAGGGTGGAGACCCACTGGCCGCCCTCGTTCCTGGCCAGGTCGCCGCCGTTGGCGAAGACCCACGAGATGCCGTTGCGCCAGTCCTGGCCGCCGATGAAGAAGCCGGAGAAGTCCTTGATCTTGCGGGGGTTCTTCTCCGCGATGGTCTTCACCGCGGCGTTGAACTCGTCCAGGGTCTTCGGGACCTCGACCCCGGCCTCCTTCCACACGTCCTTGCGGTAGAACATGTAGCGGGAGCCGAAGTAGTACGGCAGCGTGTAGTTCTTGCCGTCCACCGCGCCGACCTCGACGAAGGACTGCAGCAGCTTGGCGCCGCCCAGCTCCTCGTACATGTCGGTGATGTCGGCGAAGGCACCGACGTTGGTGAAGGTCGGCGCCTGGGTGTTGCCGATCTCGGTGACGTCGGGGGTGTTGGCCTCGTCGGGCAGAGAGGTGGTCAGCTTGGCGATGATGTCGCCCCAGGTCTGCTCCTCGATGGTGAGGGTGCCGCCGGTGCGCTCGGAGTACTCGGCGACGAGGTAGTCGCGCAGCGCCTGCGGAGTGTCACCGCCGATCAGCCAGAAGGTGATGTCCTGGCCGGCCGGAGCAGCAGTGGTCGGGGCTGCGGAGTCGGTCGGCGCCGCTGTGGGGCTCGCGGCAGGCGCGCCTGCGCAGGCGCTGACTGCCAGTGCAGACGCGGCGAGCAGGGCCACCGCGGCCAGCTTCTTCTTCATTGGTTTCCTTTCGGTTCGGACCGGGTGGCCGGACTGTGGGTAGGGGGCGGGCCGCTTCACGACACGCCCAGGTGGATACGTCGGACGAGGGCGACGGCGCCGAGCAGCACGGCGTCGGTGCCCAGCGAGCTCAGGCGGAGCCTGACCTCCGCACGGAAGTCGGAGTGGGTGCGGTCGGTGACCACTTCCTGGGCGGCGGCCAGCAGCGGGCCGTCCACCAGTTCGGCGGGACCGCCGAGCACGATGTCGTTCAGGTCGAGCATCCCGACGATCGGCGAGAGCGCGATCCCGAGCCGGCGACCCGCCTCGGCCAGCACCTCGGCGGGCTCGTCCGGACGGGCGGCGATCCGGCGGCGCAGCGACGGCACCGACAGCCAGGTC
>JAEYNS010000248.1 GCA_023412435.1 Actinomycetes bacterium
GGTCGCCCCCGCTGCGGCCGCCACCCTGCCCTGCCCGTACGGAGGTTCGGGGACGCGGTGGGCGTTCACCACGGCGGGGGGCGAGCGGAAGCCGCGGTTCAGCAGGGCGAGTCCCGCCTCGGCCCAGCCGAGGCGGCCCCTGATGGCCACCACGTCGCCGGGACGCGCGCCCGCCCTGGTGACGGGTGCGCGGCCCTGGAGATCACCGAACACCGTCGCGGTGACCACTACCTGCGGCGCGGCGGTGGTGTCGCCGCCGAGCAGCAGGATCCCGGACCGCCCGCACTCCTCACGCACCCCGGCGCTGAACCCCCGCACCCAGTCGAGAGGGGTCTCGGGGGGCATCGCGAGGCTCATCACCAGCCCGATCGGACGGGCGCCCTCGGCCTCGAGGTCCGCTGTCGCAGCGGCGACCGCCTTGCGTCCGACATCGCCGGCGGAGGACCAGTTGTCCCGCCAGTGCCTGCCCTGCACCATGGTGTCGGTCGACACCGCGACAGCACCCGAGGGTGCGAACACCGCGCAGTCGTCGCCGGGGCCCACCAGCACCTGGTCGGAGGTGGGCAGTCCGGCGACCAACTCCGAGATCAGGCCGAACTCCCCCACATCGCCGACCGAGCCCGCCATCACCGCAGCTCCAGGCTCCGGTTCAGGGCCAGCTCGATCAGCTCACGGACGAGCGTCGGGTAGTCCATGCCGCTGGCCTGCCACAGCAGCGGGAACATCGACGTCGCTGTGAAGCCGGGCATCGTGTTGAGCTCGTTGACGAAGAACTCGCCCACCGGGTTGAGGAAGAGGTCCACCCTGGCCAGCCCTTCGGCGTTCATCGCCTCGAACGTCCGGGTTGCCAGCGACCGGGCGGCAGCGGCCTGCTCCTCGGCCAGCTTCGCGGGAGTGTCCAGCGTGACGTCGGGGGTGCCGAGGTACTTGGACTCGAAGTCGTAGAACATCTCGCGCCGGTGCAGCACGATCTCGCCGGGAACGGAGGCCCTGGGCGGGGCGCCGTCACGACCCTGCAGCACCGCGACCTCGATCTCGCGACAGCCGACGAAGCCGGCCTCGACCACCACCTTGGGGTCGTACTGCAGCGCCAGCTCGACCGCGGCGGCGAGCTCGCCGGCCGCGTCCACCCGCGAGATGCCGAGGCTCGAGCCGCCGCGGGCAGGCTTGACGAAGACCGGGTAGCCGAGGGCGGTGACCGCCTCCGTCCAGCGCTGCGGGTCACGGGCCCACTGGCCGGGGTTGATCGCCACCCAGCGGCCGACCGGCAGCCCCGCCGACCACATCGCGCGCTTCATCAGGTCCTTGTCCATCCCGATGGCGCTGGCCGCGACGCCGGCGCCGACGTACCGCACCCCGAGCATCTCGAAGAGGCCCTGGATCGTGCCGTCCTCGCCGACCGGGCCGTGCAACAGGGCGAAGGCGAGGTCGACGTCGGCGACGTCGAGCAGCCGATCGCCGTCCCGGGTGGCCACCTGGGCGCCCCTGGGGCCTCGCAGCAGGACGGCCTGGGGCAGGGAACCCTCGACCCGGGGCAGCACGCCGTCGCGCACCTGGTAGCCGGACACCTCGTCGAGCGGGACCCGCACCCACGCCCCGGAGGGCGTGATGCCGACGCCGATGACGTCATAGTCGACGGGGTCGAGAGCGCGCAGCACGCCGCCGGCGGTGAGGCAGGAGATCTCGTGCTCCGAACTGGCTCCGCCGAAGATCAGGACGACGGTGGGTCGGTGCGCGGTAGCTGTCATCAGGCCTCTTCTCGGGTGTCCCGAGCAGATTACCGCTCCGCGGCCCCCGATCCCGGGCGGACGTGGCGCTGCGCCACCCTCTCGCCGAGCCGTGGGTCGAACCGTTCGGCAGGCGCCGATTCGCCACGGATCCGTGCCACCAGGTCGGTGAGTGACTCCATCATCCGCTCGGTGGCGATCTGGACGGCCTCGGGATCGGTACGGCCGGCGAGGTCGGCGAGATCGACGGCAGGGCCGGTGCGGATCGTCATCGTGGGGACGGGGAGCAGCCGCGGCCAGGCCGGCCTCTTGCCGCCCAACAGCCGCTGCGCGCCCCACTGGCCGAGCGGGACGAGCGGGGCGCCGGTGTTCAGTGCGAGGCGGGCCGCGCCGGTGCGGCCGGTCATCGGCCAGCCGTCCGGGTCGGTGGTGATGGTCCCCTCCGGGTAGACGAGGATGCACGCGCCCTCGCGCAGCGCGTCCTCGGCAGGCAGGAGGGACGCGGCGGCCTGCTCGGAGCCGCGCTGGACCGGGATCTGCCCGGTCGCGCGAGCCACCCACCCCACCAGCGGCATGCTGAAGACCTCGACCTTGGCCAGGAACCGCGGCCAGCGGCCGTTCCAGATCAGGTAGTGCGCCACCACCAGCGGGTCGGCGTTGGAGACGTGGTTGGCGACCACGACCACGCCGCCCTCGGACGGCAGTCGCCCGGCGTCGTCCCAGTCCTGGCGGGTGAGCCGCCGCATCAGCCAACCACCGAAGGCGGCGATTCGCCGGTAGGCCGGCTCGACCGGGTGCGGATTCGCGGTCCGCAGCGACAATCGCGCCCGGGCTACCCTGCGGTCCGGGCCGGGAGCGTCCTGGGGAGCCATGCCGGCCGCCTTGCCTCGTAGGCCTCGATCATGTCGACGTGCTGCAGGGTCAGGCCGATGTCGTCGAGCCCTTCCAGCAGGCGGTGCCGAGTGTAGTCATCGATCTCGAAGGGGTACACGTCGGTGCCGGCGGCAATGGTGCGCCCCACCAGGTCGACGGTGAGCTCCATGCCGGGGTTCGCGTCGAGGGCGTCCCACAGCCGCTCCACCACGTCCTGGCTGACGACCGCGACCAGCAGGCCCGCCTTCCCGGAGTTGGACCGGAAGATGTCGCCGAACCGGGAGCCGATGACCACCCGGAACCCGTAGTTCTGCAGCGCCCACACGGCGTGCTCGCGGGACGACCCGGTGCCGAAGTCCGGCCCGGCGACGAGGACGCTGCCCGCGCTGTAGGCGGGCTGGTTGAGGACGAACTCGGGGTCGCCCCGCCAGGCGGCGAACAGCCCGTCCTCGAAGCCGGTGCGGGTGACCCGCTTGAGGTAGACCGCCGGGATGATCTGGTCGGTGTCGACATTGCTACGGCGCAGCGGCACGCCGATGCCGGTGTGGGTGCTGAACTTCTCCATGTCTGTGGTCCTTACAGGTCGGCCGGCGAGCTGAGGGAGCCGCGGATCGCGGTGGCGGCCGCGACCGGCGGGGAGACGAGGTGGGTGCGTCCGCCCTTGCCCTGGCGACCCTCGAAGTTGCGGTTGGACGTCGACGCCGCCCGCTCCCCCGGCGACAGCTGGTCGGGGTTCATGCCCAGGCACATCGAGCACCCGGCGGCACGCCACTCCGCGCCGAAGTCGAGGAAGACCCGGTCGAGCCCTTCGCTCTCGGCCTGCAGCCGGACCCGGGCCGAGCCCGGCACCACCAGCATCCGCACGCCGTCGGCGATCTTCTTGCCCTTCAGCACCGACGCGGCCAGCCGCAGGTCCTCGATCCGTCCGTTGGTGCAGGAGCCGAGGAAGA
>JAEYNS010000293.1 GCA_023412435.1 Actinomycetes bacterium
TGGTGCCCCGGGGGGGGCTGCGGGACGCGCCCCCCGGGGCCCGACCGGTGGTCCTGGTGGCAGGCGACCTGCACTGCGTGTGGCTGAACAGTGCTGCTCTGGCCCGGCACGGCGTGCCCGCTGTCGAAGGGCTGGTCCGCGAGCAGGCTGCCTTCGCGGTGCTGACCGCTCTCGACCAGGTGCCGGACGAGGTCGCCGACCAGTGGGTGCTGGAGGCGCTGCGCGGCGCCGCTGCGCGAGGCGTCACCCGGGTCACCGACCTCGAGATGCGCTGGCCGCTGGTGGACTGGCCGCGGCGCGCGGCCGGCGGGCGGCTGCCGGTCAGGGTGGACGCCGGCTTCTACCCGTCCGACCTCGACCGGGCGACGGCCCAGGGCTGGCGGACCGGCGACCCGGTGCCGGGCACCGGCGGGCGGGTGCGGGTCGGACCCCTCAAGGTGATCACCGACGGCTCGCTCAACACCCGCACGGCGTGGTGCTTCGATCCCTACCCGGGGCTCGGCCCCGACCAGGACCCGTACGGCGTGGTCAACGTGCCTCCCGACGAGCTGATCGGACTGCTGGCGGTTGCCGACCGGCACGGGCTGCACGCCGCCGTCCACGCGATCGGCGACCGGGCCAACCAGGCAGCCCTCGACGCCTTCGAGGCGACCGGTGCCACCGGTTCCGTCGAGCACGCCCAGTTGCTGCGTCGCGAGGACGTGGCGCGGTTCGCCGCGCTCGGCATCGTGGCGAGCGTGCAGCCCGAGCACGCCATGGACGACCGCGACGTCGCCGATCGGTACTGGCGGGGGCGCACCGCCCGGGCCTTCGTGCTCGCCGACCTGCAGCGTGCCGGCGTCGCGCTGCGGCTCGGCTCCGACGCACCGGTGGCCCCGCTCGACCCGTGGGTCACGCTGGCGGCGGCGGTGACCAGGTCACGCGACGGACGCGAACCGTGGCACCCGGAGCAGGCGCTCGACCTGCGCGCCGCCCTGGCTGCCTCGACCGACGGCCGGACCATGGTCACCGAAGGGATGCCGGCCGACCTGGTCGTGGTGGAGCAGGATCCGGCGATCGTCGCCAACCTGCGCGGGATGCCGGTCTTCGCAACCCTGCTCGCGGGGGAGTGGACCTACCGCCGATGAGGCTCGGCGACCGGTCCAGTCCGCGGGTCGCGGGTGCAGCAGGCCTTGGTGCACCCGATAGGCTGCGGGCGTGAGTGACCATGGGATCGCCGGACCCGGGCAACTGACGCCGTCGCGCTGACGTCCGCCCGTACCCGCCTGTCCCCGCATACCACCTGAGGAGGTGTCGGTTCTGCTGGGACTGGTCGCGGCCCATCTGCTGCTGGCGATCGCTGCACCGCTGCTCACCCGTGGGCTGGGGCAACGTGCCTTCCTCGTGGCGGCGGTGGTCCCGGCTGTGGCCTTCGGCTGGCTGGTGAGCGTCGCGCACGTGGTGCTGGACGGCGGCGCGGTCGTCGAGCGCTATGCGTGGATCGACGATCTCGGCGTGCAGCTGTCCTTCCACCTCGGCCTGCTGCAGTGGGTGCTGGCCCTGATCGTGACCGGCATCGGCTCGCTGATCCTGCTCTACTGCCGGTGGTACTTCGCCGACGACCCGCCGCAGACCCGTCCGGTGGCACTGCTGACCGCCTTCGCCGGCGTGATGCTCGGCCTGGTCACCAGCGACGACCTGATCGTGCTGTACGTCTTCTGGGAGCTCACCACGGTCTTCTCCTACCTGCTGATCGCGCACGACCCGACCCGGCGGGCCAACCGGTCGGCGGCCCTGACCGCCCTGATCGTCACCACCACCGGCGGCCTTGCGATGCTGGTGGGGTTCCTGACGCTGGGGACGGCGGCCGGCACCTTCAGCCTGCAGGCGATCCTCGCCGCCCCACCCACCGGCCTCGCGCTGACTGCGTCAGGGCTGCTCATCCTTGTCGGCGCGCTCAGCAAGTCGGCGCTGGTGCCGTTCCACTTCTGGCTGCCCGGTGCCATGGCAGCACCGACGCCGGTGTCGGCCTACCTGCACGCCGCAGCGATGGTGAAGGCCGGCGTCTACCTCGTCGCGCTGCTCGCCCCGATCATGGCGGACGTTCCGGGCTGGCGGCCCCTCGTCGGCGGGCTGGGTGCGCTCACCTTGTTCCTCGGCGGCTGGCGTGCGCTGCGCCAGGACGATCTCAAGCTGCTGCTCGCCTACGGCACGGTGAGCCAACTCGGCTTCCTCGTGCTGCTGCTGGGCACAGGGACGCAGGCAGCCGCGCTCGGCGGCCTGGCGATGGTGGTGGCCCACGCGTTGTTCAAGGCCACCCTGTTCCTCGTCGTCGGCGTGGTCGACCACTCCACCGGCACCCGCCAGATCACCGAGTTGAGCGGGCTGTACCGCGCGATGCCGGTCATCGCGACGGTGGCGGCGATAGCGGGGGCCGCGATGGCAGGTATCCCCCCGACCCTGGGCTTCACCGCCAAGGAGGCAGCGCTCGAGGCCATCACCAACCTCGCGCTGACCGGTGACGGTGTCGGGGTCGCCCCGCTGCCGGCCTGGCTGCTGACGGTGACCGTCGTCCTCGGCTCGGCGCTGACCGTCGCCTACACGCTGCGGTTCTGGTGGGGAGCCTTCGGCAGGAAGCCCGGCCTCGCGGACACCGAGCTGGCGCACCGTCCGGCGCTCGGCTTCGTCGGGGCGCCCGTGGTGCTGGGGCTCACCGTGCTCGTCGCAGGGTTCCTGGGTGGCCCGCTGACGGAGGTGTTCTCCAGCTACGCCGAGACGCTGCCGGACGGCGAACCCGGCCACGGCCTCACGCTGCTGCCCTCCTGGGGGTTGCCGCTGGCGGCCTCCCTGGTGGCGATCGCCGGTGGTGCGGTGCTGTTCTGGCAGCGGGAGCGGATCGCCGCCGTCCAGCACACCTTCCCGAAGGTGCCCACCGCGGCCGACACCTACCGGGTGACGATGGCCCGGCTGGACCGGCTGGCCGTCGAGGTGACGGGCCGCACCCAGCGCGGCTCGCTCGCCTCCTATGTCGCCACCATTCTCGTGGTGATCACCGGCCTCATCTTCTACGGCCTCGCCGGTGTGCAGCAGTGGCCTGCGGTGTACCTGGCCGACCACTGGGGACAGCTTCTGGTCGGCGGCGTGATGATCGTCGCCGCCTTCCTGGTGGCCACCTCGCGCGGCAGACTGCGCGCCGTCCTGCTGCTGGGGGTCACCGGGTACGGCACCGCCTTGCTGTTCCTGATCCACGGTGCGCCCGACCTGGCGCTGACCCAGATCCTTGTCGAGACGATCACCCTGTTGGTGTTCCTGCTGGTCTTGCGCAAGCTGCCGAAGTACTTCACCGAGCGCCCGCTGCAGTCGGCCCGCTGGTGGCGGGTGGTGATCGCGGCGGCGACGGGCCTCGCGGTCACCCTGCTGGCGATCCTCGCGCTCGGATCGCGGTCGGCAGCCCCGGTGTCCGACCCGCTGCAGGAACTCGCCTACACCTACGGGTACGGCAACAACATCGTCAACGTCGTGCTGGTCGACACCCGGGCCTGGGACACCATCGGTGAGATCGCCGTGCTCAGCATCGCCGCCACCGGGGTGGCGAGCCTGATCTTCCTTCGCGGCCGCGCGGGCAGGCTGCGCCGCCCGCCGGCACTGCCCGACGGCAAGCTCGAGGGCTGGCTGGCCGGCAGCCGACTGCTGCCCCGCCAGGCCAGGTCGCTGATCTTCGAGGTGGTGACCCGGCTGCTGTTCGGCGTGATGCTCGTGGTCTCGGTGTACCTGCTGGTGGCGGGGCACAATCTGCCCGGCGGCGGCTTCGCCGGCGGCCTCGTCGCCGGGACGGCCCTGCTGATCCGCTACCTCGCCGCCGGCGGCCACGAACTCGACGAGGCGGTTCCGCTGCCGGCCGGTGTGATCCTCGGCGCGGGCCTGGTGTTGGGCGTCGCCGCCGCCGTGGTGCCGGCGCTTGTCGGCGGGACCATCTTCCAGAGCTTCGAGGTGTACCTCACCGTGCCGGGCTGGGAGTCGATCGCGCTGCCCGGCGGAGCCACCTGGACGCTGCTCGGCGAGATCCACCTGGTGTCCTCGACGGTCTTCGACCTCGGGGTGTACCTGGTGGTGGTCGGCATGATGGTCGATCTCGGACGCAGCCTCGGCACCGGCATCGACACCCACGAGCGGGAGGAACTCGCCCCGGCGCCCGAGCCGGAGTCGACCCGCGCCGCACCCGGGGTGAGGTGGAGCTGATGCCCGCGAACCTCACCCTGGCGATCGTCGCCGGCGTCCTGATCGCCTGCGGGGTCTACCTCATCTCCGAGCGCTCGCTGAGCCGCATCCTCGTTGGCGTCGTGATGGCGAGCAATGGCGTGAGCGTCCTCTTCCTCGTCGCCTCCGGTCCGGCCGGCGGTCCGCCGATCATCGGCATGACCGACAAGGGCGCGATGAGCGACCCGCTCCCGCAGGCGATGGTGCTGACCGCGATCGTGATCACCTTGTCGGTGGCTGCCTTCGTCTTGACGATGGCCTACCGCAGCTTCCAGATCAACGGCCACGACGAGGTGCAGGACGACATCGAGGACGCCAGGATCCGGGTCCTGGCCAGAGCGGACAGCACCTCGGAGAGCTACGAGGAGATCCAGTTCAGCGACACCGGTGAGGATGTGGTGAGCGAATGAACAACCTGCTCGCCGTCCCCGTGCTGTTGTGTCTGCTGGGCGCCGCCACCACCTTCCTGGCCGGTCGCCACCCCGTCGTGCAGCGCGCGATCTCGATA
>JAEYNS010000303.1 GCA_023412435.1 Actinomycetes bacterium
TGGGCACCCGACGCGCGCTGGAGCGGGCGAAGCTGCACCGCACCAGCACCAACGCCGCCGGTCGACTGCTCGCGGCGATGACCGGCGCCAGCCAGGAGCGCTACGAGCAGCGCACCGCCACGATGGGCTCGCTGCTGCGCAGCGTCAGCGTGGTGGTGATCGCCACCATCGCCGTCCTCACCGTCCTGGCCATCCTCGACGTCCCGCTCGGCCCACTGCTGGCCACGGCCGGCGTCGGCGGCGTGGCGCTCGGCTTCGGGGCGCAGTCGGTGGTGAAGGACTTCCTGTCGGGGATGTTCATGATCATCGAGGACCAGTACGGGGTCGGCGACGTGATCGACACCGGCGAGGTGATCGGCACCGTCGAGGAGGTAGGGCTGCGGATCACCCGGTTGCGGGATGCCGGCGGCCAGGTCTGGTACATCCGCAACGGCGAGATCCAGCGGGTCGGCAACCAGACCCAGGGCTGGTCGACGGCCGTGGCCGACGTGCCGATCGGCAACGACGAGAACGCGGTGCGGGCCCTTCAGATCCTGCAGGCGGTCGCCGACGAGATCGGGGAGGACGACTCCTTCGCCGACGTGCTGCTCGACAAGCCGACGGTCGTCGGCGTCGAATCCGTCACCGCCACCGGCACGATCCTTCGGCTGTCCGCCAGGACCGCGCCCAACCAGCACTGGGCGGTCAAGCGGGCGATGCTGCAGCGCAGCCTGCGCGCCCTCGGGGAGGCGGGCTACCACGGCCCGATAGTGCCCGCCGTCCCGACCGTGTAGGTCAGGTGGGAAGGCGTCGCAGCGTGCGGGTGGCGCCGATGCTCGCCACGATGACACAGCCCATCGCCACCACCTCGACCGCAGACAGCAGCTCACCGAGGATCACCAGCGCCGACAACGCAGCGACCGCCGGCTCCAGGCTCATCAGCACGGAGAACGTCCCCGACGGGATGCTGCGGCGGGCCACCAGTTCGAGGCCGTACGGAATGGTGGACGACAGCACGCCGACCCCGAGCCCGACCAGCAGCACCCACGGCTGCCACAGCGCCGTCCCCCCGGCCAGGATCCCCGGCACCGCCCAGGCCACCGCGCCGACCATGCTGCCCACGGTCGCCCCGGTCAGGCCCGCCCAGCGGCGGGCGACCGGGCCGGAGAGCAGGATGTAGCCCGCCCAGGCCGCCCCGGCGAGCAGCGCGAAGCCGATCCCGACCGGGTCGAGCGGCGCGGGTGACCAGCCGAGCAGCACCACGCCCGCGGCGGCCAGCACCGCCCACAGCAGGTCGCGCAGCCGCCGCGAGGTCGCGACCGCGACGGCCAGCGGCCCGAGGAACTCGATGGTGACCGCCAGTCCGAGCGGGATCCGGGCGAAGCTCTGGTAGATCGCCCAGTTCATCACCGCCAGGCAGACGCCGTAGCCCAGCGCCACCCGCCACTGCGGCCAGGTGCGTCCGGTGAACCGCGGCCGGGCGATCGCGAAGAACACCAGCGCGGCGAAGGCCATCCGCAGCCAGGCGATCGCGGTCGGATCGACCACGCTGAACAGCGACTTGGCGATCGCGGCGCCGAACTGCACCGACACGATCGCGGCGAGCACCAGCCAGACCGGGGAGAGCCAGGCCGGCAGGCCGCGATCCCCGCTCACGCCTGACCGGCCAGGTCGGCGTGCCGGGGGCAGTCGACCACATGGTCGTTGACCATCCCCACCGCCTGCATGAAGGCGTACACGATGGTGGGCCCGCAGAACCGGAAGCCCGCCCGCTTCAGGGCCTTCGACACCTCAACCGCGAGGGGGGTCTGCGCGGGGATGTCGGCGAGCGAGGCGCGGGCCGGCTGCAGCGGCACCCCGTCCACGAAGTCCCACAGGAAGGCGCTGAACCCGCCGTCGGCCTCGACGCGCTGCCACGCCCTGGCGTTGCCGATGGCAGCCTCGATCTTGCCGCGGTGCCGGACGATGCCCGGGTCGGCGAGGCAGCGCTGCACCTCGTCCTCACCCCAGGTGGCGATCCGGTCGGGGTCGAGGCCGTGGAAGGCCCGCAGGAAGCCCTCCCGCTTGCGCAGGATGGTGATCCAGGCCAGCCCGGCCTGGAAGCCGTCGAGCACGAGCTTGGCGTAGAGCGCCTTCGGGTCGCGTTCGGGCACCCCCCACTCCGTGTCGTGGTAGGCGATGTAGAGCGGGTCGGTGCCCGCCCAACCGCAGCGCTCCGCCATCCGACTCCCCTTCCGGCCGCTCATGCTAGCCGCCCCCACCGCCACCACTGCCGACCGGCCACGGGGCAGAGAGGCCGGTGGCGCCGTCCCGGGTGGACCGTTGTGGCCGAGGACGGCACCAGCTGTCCAGTGAGCGGGCGATGCGCCCCGCCCTGCGTCTACGGATCCGTAGGTTGCGGTGCGGTGGACGAGACTGACGGTGCAGGATGGGACGCATGAGCACCGCTGAGCGCCTGCCTGCGCCCTGGGTCCGGCACTACCAGCCTGGAGTGCCCGCCGAGATCGAGCTTCCCACCGAGTCGCTGGTCGCGTTGTACGAGCGCTCGGTAGCCGAGGCCGGCAGCGCGATCGCTACCGACTTCTTCGGCCGCACCACCACCTACGCCGAACTGGGTGACCAGATCGCACGGGCGGCGGAGGGCCTGCGGCGGCTCGGGGTCCGGGCCGGCGACCGGGTGGCGCTGATCCTGCCGAACTGCCCGCAGCACGTCGTCGCCTTCTACGCGGTCCTGCGACTGGGCGCGGTCGTCGTCGAGCACAACCCGCTCTACACCTCGCGCGAACTGCGCCACATGTTCGAGGACCATGCGGCGCGGGTGGTGATCTCCTGGGACGCCGCCGTGGCGAAGCTGCGCCAGCAGCCGTCCGACATCGAACTGGATCGGATCGTCTCGGTGAACCTGCTCAAGGCCTTCCCGACCCTGAAGCGCCTGGCCCTCCACCTCCCGATCCCCAGCCTGCGGGCGACCCGTCACAAGCTGACCCAGCCCGCGCCGGACACGATGAGCTGGGAGGAGCTGCTCGCGTCCTCGCCGATCGATCGGTCCCACCCGCGTCCCGAGGTCGACGACCTGGCGGTCATCCAGTACACCTCGGGGACCACCGGCAAGCCCAAGGGCGCCATGCTCACCCACTCCAACCTGTTCGCCAACGCGCGCCAGGGCGAGGCCTGGATGCACGGCGCGCGGCTGCGCGAGGAGGTCTTCTACGCGATCCTGCCGATGTTCCACGCCTTCGGAATGACCCTGTTCCTGACCTACGGCATCCTCAAGCAGGCGAGGCTGGTGTTGTTCCCCTCCTTCGACGCCGCGATGGTGGTCGACGCCGCGAAGAAGACCCCGCCGACCGTCTACTGCGCCGTCCCGCCGATCTACGAGGCCACCGCGAAGAAGGCGATCGAGGAGCAGGTCGACCTGAGCTCGGCCAAGTACTGCATCTCCGGCGCCATGAACCTTCCCGACTCGACGGTCGAGCTGTGGGAGAGCGTCTCGGGCGGCTTGCTGGTCGAGGGCTACGGGATGACCGAGGCGTCCCCGGTGTGCCTTGGCAACCCCTTCCACCCGTCACGGCGCACGGGCACGATCGGGATCCCGTTCCCGTCCACCTGGATGAGGGTTGTCGACCCGGACGATCCCACCCGCGAAGTGCCGCAGGGCGAGCGCGGCGAGTTGCTGATCCACGGCCCGCAGGTGTTCCAGGGCTACTGGAACAACCCTGCCGAGACCGAGAAGACCCTGCTGCCCGGAGGGTGGCTGCGCACCGGCGACATCGTCACCGTGGACGAGGACGGGTTCACCACGATCGTCGACCGGGTGAAGGAGCTGATCATCACCGGCGGCTTCAACGTCTCCCCGTCCGAGGTCGAGAGCGTGCTGCGGGCCCACCCGGGAGTGATGGACGCGGCTGTCGTCGGGCTGCCGGCGGAGGCCGGCGGCGAGCGGGTGGTGGCCGCGGTGCTGGCGCAGGACGGTACCGTCCTGGACGCCACGGAGCTTCGAGCCTTCTGCCGCGACCGGCTGGCCGGGTACAAGGTGCCGAGGGCGTTCTACCAGCTGGACGACCTGCCGCGATCGATGCTCGGCAAGGTGCTGCGCAAGCAGGTGAAGGAGAGCCTGCCGGACGCCACCCCGCTGGCCTGACCTCCGCCGACACGGGGACGGTTCTCCAGCACACCGGAACCGTCCCCCTGTGCTGAGGAACCGTCCCCCCGTGCGGGAGAACCGTCCCCCGGTGTGGGAGAACCGTCCCCGTGGCTCAGCGGGGTTCGTCGACGAGTTCGATCTCGGGCTCGTCGGGCTCGGGGCTACGGCCCGGCCAGGTC
>JAEYNS010000311.1 GCA_023412435.1 Actinomycetes bacterium
GTCCTGCCCTGTGACAACCTCTCCCACAACGGCGACGTGGTGGCCACCGTCGTCGCGGACCTCGCCGACGAGGTCGACGCCTCGCTCGGGGAGTGGATCGCGTCGAACGTCTCGTTCGTCACCACCATGGTCGACCGGATCACCCCTGCCACCACCGACGAGCACCGACGCGAGGTGGCGGCCGCGACCGGTGTCACCGATGCCGCCCCTGTGCCCACCGAGCCCTTCAGCGAATGGGTGATCCAGGGCGAGTTCCCCGCCGGACGGCCCGCCTGGGATTCGGCCGGAGCGCTGATCGTCGATGACGTCGAGCCGTTCGAACGACGCAAGCTGTTCCTGCTCAACGGGTCGCACTCGCTGCTGGCGTACGCCGGCTCGATCCTCGGCCACGAGACGGTGGCCGACGCGGTCGCCGACCCGCGCTGCCAGGCGTGGGTGACGCAGTGGTGGGACGAGGCCAGCGGCTACATCCCGCTGCCGGCCGACGAACTCGCCGCCTACCGCGAGGCGCTGCTGGGCCGCTTCGGCAACCCCAACATCCGCCACGCCCTCGCCCAGATCGCCGCCGACGGGTCGCTGAAGGTGGGGGTCCGGATCATCCCGACGCTGCGTGCCGAACTCGCCGATGGCCGGGTCCCCGACGGCGCGGCGCGGGTGGTTGCCGCGTGGGTGCAGCACCTGCGTGGTCTGGGAGCCCCCGTGAAGGATGTCCGCGCCGCCGAGCTGCGGGCCCTGGCGGCGGGCACCCTGGACGACGCCGTCGCCGGTGTGCTGGGCTTCCTGGACACCGACCTGGCCGGTGACGAGCGGCTGCGGGCCGCGGTCGCCGCCCACGCCACCGAACTGGCCCAACTGGCCCGCTGATCGACACGGAAGGTACCCCCATGCAACTGCGCCAGGATGCCCGCTGGTCCCTCGTCGTCCCCACCTCGATGGGGGTGCGGATCACGCCCGAGAACCGCCAGCCGGTCCACACCGCCGACCGGTTCGTGCTGCAGGCGACCAGCGCCGAGACCAATGTGGCGGCGGTCGCGTCCTACCTCGGCGAGCCGACCAAGGTGCTCACCGCCTTCGTCGCCGGGTCGCCGATCGCCGACATCATCAAGGCGAACCTGCGGGCCCGGAACATGAGCTTTGAGGGTCCCGACCTGCCCCAGGGCGACGCGTGGGGGCTGCGCCACCAGTTCAACATCGCCGACTCCGGGTTCGGGGGCCGCGCTCCGCGGGTCTGGAACGACCGGGCGGGTGAGGTGGGCCGCGAGCTCAGCATCGACCAGTTCGACCTCGACCGGCTGTTCGGGCAGGAGGGGGTCAGGATCCTCCACCTCTCCGGGCTGATCGCGTCGCTGTCGCCGAAGACCTCGCAGTTCTGCGTCGAGCTGGCCAGAGCCGCCAAGCAGCACGGCACCCTCGTCAGCATGGACATGAACTATCGCGCGTCCTTCTGGAAGGGCCGCGAGCAGGAACTGTCGAAGGCGTTCGGAGCGATCGCCGAGCTGTGCGACGTCCTCTACGGCAACGAGGAGGACTTCCAGCTCTGCCTCGGCATCAAGGGCCCGGAGGCTGGCGGGGAGGGCATCGACGCCGAGATCGACGGCTTCAAGGAGATGATCGGCCGGATCAAGCAGGCCTACCCCAACGCCTCCTGGATCGGCACCTCGCTGCGCGAGGTGGTCTCGGCCAACCACCACATGTGGGGCATGGTGCTGTGGCACGACGGCGAGTTCGTCGTCCTGCCGCCGCGCGACATCGACGTGCTCGACCGGATCGGCGGCGGGGACGGCTCGGTGGGCGGCGTGCTCTACGGCGTCCTGAAGGGGTGGGACGTGGAACGCTGCGCCCAGTTCGGCTGGGCCACCGGCGCCCTGGCCGCCACCTCGCTCACCGATTACGGCGCCCCCGCCGACGAGGCCCAGGTCTGGGCGATCTGGGAGGGCAACGCGCGCGTCCAGCGCTGAGCCGGCAGCTCCTCTCCCCCCGGAGCGCGCGAACCGGCTCGACAGCCGCGCCGTCGGCGACCGTAGAGTGGCGTCCACGGGCACCGGAGCCATCCGGCAGGGCACCGGCCCCTGAGGAGGCGCGCCATGACGGTCGAGTGGTGGAGCATCATCCCGTTCGCGCTGCTGCTGCTCTGCATCGCGGTCCTCCCGCTGGTGTCGGCCACCGAGCGGGCGTGGGAGCGGAACTCGGTCAAGCTCGCGGTGTCGGTGCTGCTCGGGGTGCCCGTCGCGATCGCCTACCTCGTCGCCGGCCAGGCCACCTCCGTGGTGCATGCCCTCGTCGAGTACGGGCAGTTCATCACGCTGTTGTTCGCCCTGTTCGTGGTCTCCGGCGGCATCTTCCTGACCGGCGACATCCGTGCCACCCCACGCAACAACACGATCTTCCTCGCGATCGGCGGCGCGATCGCCTCCATCGTGGGCACCACCGGCGCGGCGATGCTGCTCATCCGTCCGTTGCTGAACACCAACCGGGAGCGCACCCACCGCGTTCACACCGTCGTCTTCACGATCTTCATCGTCGCGAACTGCGGCGGCCTGCTGACCCCGCTGGGGGATCCGCCGCTGTTCCTCGGGTTCCTTCGCGGCGTGCCGTTCGAGTGGACGCTGACCCTGTTCCCGGAGTGGCTGTTCACCAACGGCCTGCTGCTGCTGACGTACTACGGGCTCGACCGTCGGGCCTGGGCGCGCGAGCCGGAGGCGGCGATCGACTGGGACGAGGCGGCGCAGACCCGCCTGGGGCTGCGGGGCAAGATCAACATTGCCTTCTTCGCGGTCATCGTGGTGGCGGTGGCGAGCATTCCTTCCCTCGACCTGCACGCCATCGAAACCGGGACCGCCACCTGGTGGCAGTGGGTGCCCTGGCGCGAGCTGATGATGGTGGCGGCCGCGGTCGCGTCCTACACCCTGGGCGACAAGGTGGTCCGCTTCAAGCTCAACAGGTTCACCTGGCACCCGATCCTCGAGGTGGCGGCGCTGTTCCTCGGGATCTTCCTCGCGATGATCCCTGCGCTGGACTACCTCGCGCAGGTGGCGCCGGCGCTGCCGCTCAACAACCTCACGTTCTTCTTCTTCAGCGGCATCCTGTCGTCGGTGCTCGACAACGCTCCCACGTATGCGACGTTCTTCGAGATGGCGTCCCAGCTCCCCGGCGACCCGTTGGTCGGGCTGGTGGCCGGGGTGCCGGAATCCTTCCTCGTCTCGGTATCGCTCGGCTCGGTGTTCTGGGGTGCGGCGACCTACATCGGCAACGGCCCCAACTTCATGACCAAGTCGGTCGCCGACAGCGCCGGGGTGAAGATGCCGTCCTTCGGCGGCTACATCGGCTGGTCGATGCGCTTCCTCGTCCCGATCCTGGTGGCGATGGCGGCGATCTTCGTCGCGGAGGGACCAGTCTGGAACACCGGCGGGATCCTCCTGGCAGCCGTGATCGCGGCCAGCTCGGTGGTACAGGCCGTCCGCAACAAGCGAGCCCCCACCCACACCCCCACCC
>JAEYNS010000365.1 GCA_023412435.1 Actinomycetes bacterium
CGTCGGCGACCCCGGGCCGCCGGGACCGGGCCACCGCCAGACCCTCGGTGACTTCCCCCGCCCGCAGCAGGACTGCCGAGCCGTGGCCCTGCCTGCCGCAGACCAGGTTGCCGCAGATGTGCAGGCCGTGGGAGCGGTAGCAGTACAGCGTGCCCGGCTCGGCGAACAGGTCGCGGGTGTGGGGACGGGGGCCGCGCACCGCGTGGGCGGCCAGGTCGTCGGTGCCGTCGTAGGCCTCCACCTCGGTGAGGCGCACCACCACGTCGTCCTGGCGCAGCCGGCAGCCGAGCAGGCGCCGGGCCACCTCGAGGGGTCCTGCGGTCAGGTCGATCACCCGCCCAGTGTGCCCGGCCGCCACCGGCCGCGCTAACCTCACTGGCATGCCCCAGCCACGCCCCGGGAACCTCCTCGCGGGTTGTGCCGCGCTCCTCGCGGCGGCGCTGCTGACCGGCTGCCAGCCGATGCCTGCCGGTCCTGCGACCGCACCGAGCGGCCCGGTGACGAGTTCGCCGCCGACCGCCTCCCCGTCCCCCACGCCTCTCGATCTGACGGTGCCGCACCAGGCCCGACAGCTGGTGGGGCGGCTCCTGGCCGCCGCGGGCGAGGGCGAGCTGATCATGGTGGCGGTGACTGCCGAGACCGCCACGATCAGCGTGCTCGGCGCGGACGGCGGCGAGCCCGTCACGTGGGCGTACCGGGACGGGAAGGTCCAGCAGGTCGACAGCGACCTGCAGTACGTCGACCAGGCCAGCTTCGAGATCGACGACTTCGACATCTCCGACCTCGGACGGCTCTTCCGGGTGGCGGCGGCGCTGTCCGGCTCGACGCAGCAGCAGACCCTCCAGATCGTCGACTACTCGGGGGGTCGCGTGGTGATGACCGTCACCACCAACCCCGAGTCGCGCACCGTCTTCTTCAACGCCGACGGCACGCTGCTCAGTGAGCTCGACTACCACACCGAGAAGGGCGTCGCCGACGGCCTCGGCGCCGTGCTGGACGGGAGGGTCGCCGTGCAGCGCGTCGGCGTCGACTCCGCGACGGGCGCGTGGGTGGAGTACCGCGGGCCGGAGTCGACCACCGTCCACCGCCATCGCCCGGCGAAGGTCCCCGTCACCACGGTGAGCCGCGACGAGGTGCTCGACCTTGAGGGGTTTGCGGCCGGCACCGTCGACCCCGGCGCGATCTGGCGGGTGGTCGAGCGGGAACTGGCAGGCTACGACCTGCCGAAGGACGTGCCGTGGCGGGTGACGATCGACGACCGCAGCGAGACCGGCACGCCGCGGATGTACTTCACGGTCGGTGCCGACGAGTTCGTGACCGACCTGTCGGGTTACCGGATCAGGGAGCCCTGACCACGTCGGGGTGGGCCGCGGGCCGGCCGACGGCCTCCTGCATGGCCGCCAGCAGCTGCTCCGGCGCGCTGACAAGCAGGTACTCGGTGGTCCTGTTGTGGCCCTGGGTGCCGACCTTCACCCCGTTCGGGGAGTAGATCCCGATCGCCGAGCCGATGTAGCGGCGGGTGTCGAACGCGAGCACCCCGACCGGGTGGCCACGGACCGTCATCATCTCCTGCAGCGCCTCGATCGGCAGGAACCCCTCCGCGCTGAACGACACCACCACCACGCCGGCGCGCACCTGGGTGATCACCTCGGCCAGCGCGGCGGGCATCCGCAGCCGGGAGTTGAAGTCGCTGCGTCCCGCCGCCTCCCTGGCGTCGACACGTTTGCAGGCGACGCCGTAGTGGGCCGGTGCGTCCCAGCGCACCAGGGTCTCCCAGACGTGGTAGTTGGCGAAGTACCTGTGCTGGTTGTAGGGCGGGTCGAGGTAGGCGAGGTCGACGGCGGGTACCTGCCCGACGGCGACCCTGACATCTCTGCGCAGCGCCCGCCCCGTCCCGGGAGTCAGGACGGGGGCCCGCAACCGCAGCGGCCGCAGCGCCCTCGGCGCCCACTGCTTGAGGTAGGCCATCTGGAGTCCCACCGTGGAGTCCACCGCGTCGGCAGCCTCCAGCAGCGAGGTGAGCAGCAGCGGGCGCAGCGGGCCGTCGGGGTAGAGGTCGTCGATCCCCTGCCGGATGGCGTCGATCCGCACCGCGTTGGCGGGGTGGAAGTAGCGGGCTCGCTCCGCGAACACCTCGGTCACATAGCCGCGCCGGTCAGGCAGCGCCGCCAGCCTGCCGAGGGCCTGCTCCACCTCGGCGGGGTCGATGCACTCCGCCGGGGTCTCCACATAGCACTGGGCCAGCACCTCGGAGTAGGAGGCGGTGTCGACGGCGGTGACGTGGACCCCTCGGCGGCAGAACTCCTGGGCCACCCGGGTGGTGCCGGTGAACAGGTCGAGCGCGGTCCGGGCGCCGGACGCGTCCAGCAGCGCGCCCAGTTCGGCGACCAGCCGGCGCTTGGAGCCGAGGTACTTGATCACGCCTTGCCGAGCGCCCCTTCGGCGAAGGTGTCGCACTGGTCGGGGCTGCCGCTGCGGTAGCCGCGGGCCAGCCAGAACTTGCGCTGCTCCGACGAGCCGTGAGTCCACGACTCCGGCGACACCTGGCCGGTCGACGCCTCCTGGATCCTGTCGTCGCCGACCGCCTTCGCAGCGTCGGCAGCACGCAGGATGTCGTCCTGGGTGATCGCCTCGATCGGCGAGGCGGGGTCGCTGGCGGCGTTGGCGAACCACACCCCTGCGAAGCTGTCGGCCTGCAGTTCGAGCCTGACCTGCGGCGAGGTGGGGCCGGTCTGCTGGCCCGCGGCCTGGACCTGGTCGAGGCTCCCGATCAGGTTGGAGATGTGGTGACCGTACTCGTGCGCGATCACATAGGCCTCTGCGGCGTCCCCACCGGCGGCGCCCAGTTGGCCCTCCAGCATCTGGTCGAAGAAGCCGGTGTCGAGGTAGATGGTCTGGTCGGCGGGGCAGTAGAACGGGCCGACGGCCGAGGTGGCGGTGCCGCAGGCGGTGGCGATCTGGCCGGTGAAGGTGACGGTCTTCGTCTCCTGGTAGGACTCCAGCTGGGTCGCCCAGAAGGCCTGGATCGAGTTCGTGTAGGCCACGAACCGGCAGTCCCGGTTCGCCTCGATGTCGGAGCCCTGGCGGCACTCGGCGTACGGGTTCTCGCCCTGCTGCGGCTCGGCAGGGGCCCCGCCGAGCAGCGCGCCGGGGTCGAAGCCGAAGACCAGGGCGAGGATGAGGACGACGATGCCGGCGCCGCCGCCGAGCGCGATTCCGCCTCCCCGCGAGCCGCCCGAACCCATCTGCGAGCTGTCGAGCCTGGCGCCGGAACGGTACTGCATTCTGCCTCCTCAACCGGGGGTGCCCCTGAGCATAGCCCGGGGAGCCTGTTTGGATTCGTACCCCGGCTCGGCCATCATGAACCGATGCGGATCATCGGGGTCGAGGTTGCCGGAGGTGCGCCCGTCTTCAGCCGGGTGCTGCCGCACGGCGCCGATCCGCACCGGCTGGCCTGGGAACGCGGGTACCGGATCATCCGTCCGCTCTCGGTGAGCGGCCACGCCCCCGACCTCTCGCTCACCCTTCAGGTGGCACGGCACGGCCGCCGGGTGAACCACCGCGCGTCCCCCCGCACCAGGTCGACCGACCCCGGCCTCGAACTCACGCCCGACATCACCCCGGTGGTGCGGCAGCGGCTGGCCGCTTACGCGATCACACTCTCCCCGCTCGGGATCCTCGCCACCCAGTTCTCCGACAAGACGGCGGTGCCGGGGATGTGGGGTCTACCGGGCGGCGGCATCGACGACGGCGAAGCGCCCGCCCAGGCGGTGGTGCGTGAGGTGGACGAGGAGACCGGCCAGCTGCTGGAGATCTCGCACCTGCTCGACGTGCAGACCGACCACTGGATCGGACGCTCCCCCACCGGCCTGGTCGAGGACTTCCACGCCGTCCGGATCATCTTCGCGGGACGCTGTGCCGCGCCGACCGATCCGGTAGTCCATGACATCGGAGGGACGACGGCATCCGCCGCCTGGGTACCGCTGGCGCGCTGGGCGTCGCTGCCCTGGTCGTCCAGCGCGCGCTCCCTGCTCGAGCGGCACCTGCAGGTGGTCGCCGACGCCTGGCGGGCGGCCGGATAGCACAACGCGGCCC
>JAEYNS010000366.1 GCA_023412435.1 Actinomycetes bacterium
TCCTGGTGCTGACCAACAACTCGATATTCACCGCCCGCGACCTCGCCGCCCGGCTGGCCCGTTCCGGCCTGCCGATTCCCGAGGAGAACATCTGGACCTCGGCGATGGCCACGGCGGCCTTCCTGGAGCACCAACCGGGCAACAAGACCGCCTACGTGCTCGGGGAGGCGGGCCTGACCACCGCCCTGCACGAGGCCGGGTTCGTGATGACCGATGTCGACCCCGACTTCGTGGTGCTCGGCGAGACCCGCAGCTACTCCTTCGAGGCGATCACCACCGCCTGCCGCCTGATCGTCGAGGGGGCACGGTTCATCGTCACCAACCCCGACGCCACCGGTCCCAGCCGCGACGGTCTGCTGCCGGCGACCGGCGCGGTGGCGGCGATGATCACCACCGCCACCAACCGGACCCCCTACGTGGTGGGGAAGCCGAACCCGATGATGTTCCGTTCGGCGATGAACCGGATCGAGGCGCACTCGGAGACCACGGCGATGCTCGGAGACCGGATGGACACCGACATCGTGGCCGGCATGGAGGCGGGACTGCTCACCGTGCTGGTCCTCACCGGTGTCACCACCGCCGCCGATGTGGAGACCTTCCCGTTCCGCCCCGACCTGATGCTGGCCGGGGTCCACGACCTCGTGGAACTCATCTGATTCCGGGTCCGGGCGCCGGGTCGGGTGCTGTCCTGGGACCGGGCGTTCAGCCCGTCGCCCTGAGGCTGCGGTGCCACCAGGTCGACCTGTGGAACGGGACGAAGCCAAGGTCGTAGTAGAAGGCCTGGTCGGAGCCCACGTACGCGGTCCGTGCGCCCAGCCGGGCGGCCCGGGTGACGGCCTCCAGCACCGCGGCCCGGCCACAGCCGCGGCGCCGGTGCTCCGGCATGGTGCAGACCGGCTCGATCAGCAGAAAGTCGGTCGAGGGGTCGTAGAAGATGCCGCAGTAGGAGGCGTACTCGCCGTCCGGCGCGATCACGAAGGTGTTCAGCTCGGGAAGGTGGGACGGCGCGCTGACGGTGCTGAGCCGCCACCGCATCGACTCCTCGTCCTCAGGCGCGGGGCCCTCGTGGTTGAAGCCCGCCCACAGGCAGCGGTTGAGCTTCGCCAGGTCGATCCCCTCGGCCTGGCTGGAGACCCGGTATCCGGGCGCCGGTTCGTAGGGGTGGGCGACGGTGAGGTCGAGGACGGCGGTCGCCTCACCCCACGGCTGGGGCGCGAACCCGCGGTCGGCGAGCAGCCGTGCCAGGTCGTCCTCCTCCTCACCCACGGGGATCCGGATCGACGAGCCGTTGTTGAGTTCGGCGACGGCGTGATCGACCAGTTCGGGCAGGATCGCCGCGCGATGCCGCGGATCCACCGCCAGGTAGGCGTCGCCGAGGTCGGACTCGTGGGTGGCCAGGCCCACCACCTCGCCGTCGGCCTCCCAGACCCCGATCCGGTCGACGTGTGCCCAGTCGAGATAGGGCAGGCAGAAGGCCCACTCCCACCTGCCCCAGCCGAACTCGGGGGTCGCGTCGTTGATGCGCAGCAGGAACTGGCGGATCGCGCGGTGGTCGCCGTCGAAGCCGGTATGGCGGTAGCGACGGCGGGTGACGGTGGGCGCGGGCATCGGAGCCTCCTTCGTCGCCCTCACGCTACGCCGCCACCACCGGCCCCGCTGGCGATCAGATGGAATATCCATTCCAGCTGTGGCATAGTCATTCCGTGACTTTCTCTGTGGCGGTGGCGGGAGCCACCGGTTACGCCGGCGGTGAGACGCTGCGGCTGTTGCTGAACCATCCCGACGCGCAGATCGACGCCCTCACCGCGAGGACCAGCGCCGGCGACCGACTGGGCGAGCACCACCCGCACCTGCTGCCGCTGGCCGACCGGGTGATCGCCGACACCTCGGCGCAGACCCTGGCCGGCCACGACGTGATCTGCCTCGCGCTCCCGCACGGCGCCTCCGGGGCGATCGCCGCCGAGCTGGAGGAGACCTCTCCCGGCTCGCTGCTGGTCGACCTCGGCGCCGACCATCGGCTGGAGTCCGCGGCCGCCTGGGAGGCCTACTACGGCGGCGAGCACCCGGGGACGTGGACCTACGGCATGCCGGAACTGCTGCTCGCCGCGCAGGGACGCCAGCGTGGCCTGGTCGCCGGCGCCACGCGGATAGCGGTCCCGGGCTGCAATGTCACCGCGGTCACGTTCGCGCTGGCGCCGGGCATCGCGGCCGGGGTGATCGAGCCGACCGACCTGGTCGCCGTGCTCGCCAACGGGGTGAGCGGAGCCGGCAAGGCCGCCAAACAGCATCTGCTCGCGTCCGAGATCCTCGGCGCCGCCAGCCCCTACGCGGTTGGAGGAGTGCACCGCCATATCCCCGAGATCGAGCAGAACCTGAGCAAGGCGGGCGCGGCGCAGGTGAGGATCAGCTTCACCCCCACCCTGGTGCCGATGGCCCGCGGGATCCTCGCCACCTGCACCGCCCGGCTGGTCGAGGGAACCGACCCTGCCGCCGTCCGGGCAGCGTGGGAGGAGGCCTACGCCGACGAGCCGTTCGTCCACCTGCTGCCGCGGGGCCAGTGGCCCACCACCGCTGCCACCCTCGGCGCCAACACGGCGCTCGTCCAGATCACCATCGACGAGCGGGCCGGCCGGGTGGTGGCGATCTGCGCCCTCGACAACCTGGTCAAGGGGACGGCGGGGGCGGCCGTCCAGTCGATCAACCTCGCCCTCGGGCTGCCGGAGACCACCGGCCTGACGAACGTGGGGGTGGCGCCGTGAGCGTGACAGCAGCCAAGGGATTCCTCGCCGCCGGGGTGACGGCGGGGCTGAAGGCCTCGGGCAAGCCCGACCTGGCGCTCGTGGTCAACGAGGGCCCGGACGCGCACGCCGCCGCGGTCTTCACCACGAACCGGTTCCAGGCCGCCCCCGTGCTGTGGAGCCGCCAGGCGCTCGCCACGCCCCGGCTGGCGGCGGTGGTCCTGAACTCCGGTGGTGCCAACGCCTGCACCGGTGCCGCGGGGTTCGCCGACGCCCGCCAGATGGCGGAGTGGACGGCGGCAGAGGTGGGCTGCGAGGCCTCCGATGTCGCGGTCTGCTCGACCGGGCTGATCGGCGTCCGGCTGCCGATGGACAAGGTGCTCGACGGCGTCCAGCTGGCAGCCCAGGATCTTTCCCACGCCGGCGGCCCGTCCGCGGCCGAGGCGATCCTCACCACCGACACGGTGGCCAAGGAGGCGATCCACACCTCGCCGTCGGGTTGGACGATCGGCGGCATGGCCAAGGGCGCGGGCATGCTCGCACCGGCCCTGGCGACCATGCTGGTTGTGATCACCACCGACGCGGTCGTCGATCCCGCCGCCCTCGACGAAGCGTTGCGCACCGCTACCTCCTTCACCTTCGACAGGACCGACTCCGACGGCTGCATGTCGACCAACGACACCGTCGTGATCCTGGCCAGCGGTGCCTCGGGGATGGTCGCGGACCCGTCGGAGTTCAGCGAGGCGCTGACCGGGGTGTGCGCCTCGCTGGCCCGCCAGCTGCTGGCCGACGCGGAGGGCTCGGCGCACGACATCGAGGTCAGGGTGACCGGCGCCGCCACCGAAGCCGACGCCCTCGAGGTGGCCAGGGCGATCGCGCGGAGCAACCTGTTCAAGTGCGCGATCTTCGGCAACGACCCGAACTGGGGACGGGTGCTCGCCGCTGCCGGCACCACGTCAGCCACCTTCGAGCCCGACCAGGTCGACGTGTCCTTCAACGGCGTGGGTGTCTTCCTGGCCGGACAACTCGGCGCCGACCGGTCCGGGGTGAGCCTTGCCGGCCGCGAGGTGGTGGTCGAGCTCAACCTGCACGCGGGGCCCGAGTCGGCCGCCATCTGGACCAACGACCTGACCTACGACTACGTCAAAGAGAACGCGGAGTACTCCACATGAGCTCGGATGCGCTCACCAAGGCCTCGATCCTGATCGAGGCACTGCCCTGGCTGGAGCAGTACGTCGGCACCACGATGGTGATCAAGTACGGCGGCAACGCGATGGTGGACGACCGCCTCAAGGCCGCCTTCGCCCAGGACATCGTGTTCCTCCACACGGTGGGCGTGCGTCCGGTGGTGGTGCACGGCGGCGGTCCGCAGATCTCGGCGATGCTCTCCCGGCTCGGCATCTCCAGCGAGTTCAGGGGCGGGCTGCGGGTGACCACCCCGGAGGCGATGGACGTCGTCCGGATGGTGCTGATGGGGCAGGTCAACCGCGAGCTGGTCGGTCTGCTGAACGCGCACGGGCCGCTGGCGGTCGGGCTGTCCGGGGAGGACGCCGGCCTGCTGACCGCGGTCCGCAAGGGGATCACGCTCGACGGCGAGGAGGTCGACCTCGGCCTGGTGGGTGAGGTCACCGAGGTCCGTCCCGAAGCGGTGCTCGACCTGATCAACGCCGGCAGGATCCCGGTCGTCGCCACCGTCGCGCCCGACGAGGACGGCCAGGTGCACAACGTCAACGCCGACACCGCCGCAGGCGCCCTCGCCGCCGCTTTGGGGGCGGAGCGGCTGGTCGTGCTGACCGATGTGGAAGGGCTGTACGCCGACTGGCCCAACAGCACCGAGATCATCCGGCAGATCAGCGTGCCCGACCTCGAGCAGCTGCTGCCGACGCTCGCGTCCGGGATGATCCCGAAGATGGAGGCCTGCCTCGAGGCCGTCAAGGCGGGCGTGCCGAAGGCCACGGTGATCGACGGCCGGGTGCCGCACGCCCTGCTGCTGGAGGTCTTCACCGACGAGGGCAACGGCACCATGGTGCACGGCGCCCCCGCCGAGGTCCCGGCTCCGTGAGCGTCCAGACCGTCGAGGGGGGCGGCGCCGCGGTCACCGGCCGGTACCAGGCGGTCATGATGAACACGTTCGGGGCACCGAAGCGGGTGTTCGTGCGGGGCGAGGGGTCCTACCTGTGGGACGCCGACGGCCGGCGCTACCTCGACCTGCTCGCCGGGCTGGCGGTGAACGCGCTGGGCCACGCCCACCCCCAGGTGCTGGGCGCCATCTCCGCCCAGCTGGCCACCCTCGGTCACGTCTCCAACTTCTTCGCCACGCCGACCCAGGTCGCGCTGGCCGAACGCCTGGCCGCCGTCACCACCGGCAACGCCCCCGGTACCCCGGCCCGGGTCTTCTTCACCAACTCCGGAACCGAGGCCAACGAGGCCGGGTTCAAGCTGAGCCGGCTGACCGGCCGCCGGCGGCTGGTCGCGATGGAGGGGTCCTTCCACGGGCGTTCCCTGGGGTCGCTGGCGCTCACCTCGAACCCGAAGTACCGCGAGCCCTTCGAGCCGCTGCCGGGCGACGTCAGCTTCGTCCGCTACGGCGACGCCGACGCGCTGGCCGCCGAACTGGACGACACGGTGGCCGCCGTCATCATCGAGCCGATCCAGGGCGAGAACGGTGTGGTGGAACCCCCGTCCGGGTTCCTGGCCGCTGCGCGGGAACTGACGGCACGGGCCGGGGCGCTGTTGTGGCTCGACGAGGTGCAGACCGGGATGGGACGGTGCGGGGACTGGCTGGCCAGCGCCCCGAGCGGGGTGACCGCCGACCTGGTCACCTTCGCCAAGGGCCTCGGCAACGGCTTCCCTGTCGGCGCCTGCGTCGCCACCGGGGCCGCGGCCGACCTGTTCCAGCCGGGCTCCCACGGCACCACCTTCGGCGGCAACCCCGTCGCCGCCGCCGCAGGGCTGGCAGTGATGGGGATCATCGAGCGCGACGGCCTGCTGGACCGGGCGCGGGCACTCGGCGAGCGGCTGGCGACCGGCGTCGCCGGGCTCGACCACCCCGACATCGTGACCGTCCGCGGCCGCGGGCTGCTGCGCGGGATCGTGCTGGCCCGTCCGGTGGCGCCGGTGGTCGCCGACGCCGCGCTGGAGGCCGGCTTCGTGATCAACGCCCCCCGTCCCGACGTGCTGCGGCTGGCGCCCCCGCTGGTGGTGCCCGCCGAGGGGATCGACGACTTCGTCGCCGCCCTGCCCGACCTGCTGGCGGGTGCCGCGTGAGCGAGCCGCGCAGCCCCGTGACGAAGTCCGCCCGGCAGGCGAAGATCGCCGAACTCATCGAGCGCTCGTCGATCTCCAGCCAGACCGAGCTCGGCCAGCGGCTCGCCGACGAGGGCATGGTCGTCACCCAGGGCACGCTGAGCAAGGACCTGCTCGAGCTCGGCGCAGTCAGGGTTCGGACCGCCGAGGGGCAGTTCCGCTACGCGCTGCTTGCCGTGGAGGCCTCGGCCGGTGCGGCCGGACCCGCACTGGCCCGGCTCGCGCGGTTGTGCGGCGAACTGCTGCTGTCGGCGGAGGCGTCGGCGAATCTCGTGGTCCTGCGCACCCCGCCGGGCGCGGCCCAGTTCTTCGCGTCGGCCATCGACCGGGTGGGCTGGGAGTCCGTGCTCGGTACCATCGCCGGCGACGACACGGTCATGATGATCACCCGCGACCCGGCGGGTGGTGCGGCGATGGCCGACACCCTGCTGGGACTGCACACCACCTGAGAGGGACCATGGACTCATCGATCGCCGAAGGCCGGCTGTGGGGAGGCCGGTTCGCCGGCGGCCCCGCCGACGCGATGTTCGCGCTGAGCAAGTCGACCCAGTTCGACTGGCGGCTCGCCCGTCACGACCTGGCGGGCTCCCGCGCCCACGCCCGCGCGCTGAACCGCGCCGGGCTGCTCACCGACGACGAGCTCGCCGCGATGCTGGCAGGGATCGACACGCTGGAGGCTGATGTCGTCGCCGGGCGGTTCCAGCCCGCCGCCACCGACGAGGACGTGCACGGGGCCCTGGAGCGGGGCCTGATCGAGCGCGTGGGCACCGAACTGGGCGGACGGTTGCGCGCCGGCCGGTCCCGCAATGACCAGATCGCCACCCTGATCCGGCTCTACCTGCGCGACGCCAACCAGGTGCTGGCCGCCGACCTCACCGCCCTGGCCGGAGCGCTCGCCGACCAGGCCGAGGCCCACCTCGGTGCGGTGATGCCGGGACGCACCCACCTGCAGCACGCCCAGCCTGTGCTGCTCAGCCACCACCTGCTGGCCCACGCCTGGCCGCTGGTCCGCGACCTGCAGCGGCTCAGCGACCTGGATGCCCGGCTTGCCCTCAGCCCGTACGGCTCGGCAGCCCTGGCCGGCACCGCGCTCGGGCTCGACCCGGAGGCGGTCGCCGCCGACCTCGGCTTCTCCGGCAGCGTCGCCAACTCCATCGACGGCACCGCGGCCCGCGACCTCGCCGCCGAGGAGGCCTACGTGTTGGCGCAGGTGGCGGTGGACGTGTCCCGGCTCGCCGAGGACGTCGTCTTGTGGTGCACCCACGAGTTCGGCTTCGCCCGGCTGGACGACGCCTGGTCGACCGGCAGCTCGATCATGCCGCAGAAGAAGAACCCCGACGTCGCCGAGCTGGCGCGTGGCAAGGCGGGCCGGCTGATCGGAAACCTCGCCGGGCTGCTGGCCACCCTCAAGGGCCTGCCGCTGGCCTACAACCGCGACCTGCAGGAGGACAAGGAGCCGGTCTTCGACGGTCTGGACCAGCTCGCCGTCCTGCTGCCCGCGGTCACGGGGATGGTGGCGACGCTGACCTTCGACACCGCCCGGATGGCCGAGCTCGCCCCCCAGGGGTTCTCGCTGGCGACCGACCTCGCCGACTGGCTGGTACGCCGCCGCGTCCCCTTCGCGATCGCGCACGAGGTCGCCGGCGCCGCGGTGAGGTTCTGCGAGTCGCGGGGGATAGGGCTGGGGGAGCTGACCCCCGAGCAGCTGGCGTCGATCTCGTCCGAACTCACCGCCGAGGTGCTCGACGTGCTCACGGTGGAGGGCTCGGTGGCAGCCCGCGCCGGTCGTGGCGGGACGGCGCCGACCGCCGTGACGGCCCAGCTGGCGGAGTTGCGCGCCGCGCTGGGGTGAGGCTCAGCGCGGCGAGACCAGGCCGTGCTCGTAGGCGGCGATCACCAGTTGCGCCCTGTCCCTGGCCGCCAGCTTCGTCAGCAACCGGCTGACGTGGGTCTTCGCGGTGGCATAGCTGATCTGGTAGCGGTCGGCGATCTCGGCGTTCGACAGGCCCGCCGCAACCGCCCGCAGCACCTCGACCTCGCGCTCGGTAAGGCCGTCGAGGTCGGACGCGGGCCGCGCCGGGACCGTCCGACGGAACTCCTCGACGAGCCGCTGCGTGGCACGCGGACCGAGCAGCGCGTCGCCGGCGGCCACCACCCGGATGGCATCGAGCAGGCGGTCAGGTTCGGTGTCCTTGGGCAGGAAGCCGCTGGCACCCGCGCGCAGCGCGGCGAAGACATTCTCGTCATGGTCGAACGTGGTCAGCACGAGCACCCTGGTCGCGGAGGTCTCGGGATCGGCGGCCAGCCGGCGAGTCGCCTCAATGCCGTCGATTCCCGGCATCCGGATGTCCATCAGCACCACATCGGGACGGTGGCGCCGCACCTGCGCCAGCGCCGCCAGGCCGTCGGCGGCCTGGCCCACCACCTCGAAGCCCGGTTCGTGGCGCAGCAACACCCCGAGTCCGCTGCGCACCAGCGCCTCGTCGTCGGCGATCACGACCCTGATCACTGGTCCTCCGTCCGTCGGGGCAGCACTGCCACCACCCGGTAGCCGCCGTCAGGCGCCGCGCCGGTCTCGAGCCTGCCACCCCAGGTCGCCACCCGCTCGCGCATCCCGGCCTGGCCGTTGCCGTGGGTGGCGTCGACGGCGGGTCCTCGTCCATGGTCGCCGACGGTGAGCTCCAGATCGTCGGGGGTGTACCGGATCCGCACCTCGGCGGTGTCGGTGCCCGCGTGCCGCACCACATTGGTCAGCGACTCCTGCAGCACGCGGTAGGCGGTCAGGTCGAGTGCCGGCGACAGCGGCCACGGCTCGCCGGCGGTCTCCACGGAAACCGTCAGCCCGGCCGCACCCATGTCGGCGACCAGGCCGGGGAGGTCGGCCAGCCCCGGCAGCGGCCGGTCGGACCCGGTCTCGTCGCGCATTCCTGCGACCAGCCTTCGCACCTCCTGCAGCGACTCGCGGCTGCGCTCGGCGATCGCCGCGAGCGCGCTGCGCGCTTCGTCCGGTTCGGTGGCGGCCACGCGTTCCCCGACCGAGGCCTGCAGCGCGATCACCGCGAGCGAGTGGCCGACGACATCGTGCAGCTCGCGGGCGATCCGCAGACGCTCCTCGGTGAGTGCGGTCCGCGCCTGCTCGGCCTGCACCCGCTCGGCGAGCGCGGCACGGTCGGCCACCACCCGGGCGGCGGCCCGCCCCGTCCGGGTGGCCCGTCCCACGGCGAAGGCACCGGCGAACAGCGCGAGGTTGGTGGCAGCCTCGCCCGGGGTCAGCTGGCCGGGGAAGGCGACTGCGACGACCGCGAGCACCGCGGCACAGAAGGCGCCGGCCAGTGCGGTCGTCCGGAGCTGGTGCCTGGCCGCCACCGTGTAGGCCGCGAGGAAGAGGCCGGAGCCGATCACCGCGGTGCCGTGGCCTGCCATCAGGAGCGCCAGTACCCCTGCCGCTGCGACGACCAGCACCAGCACCGGCGCGGCCCTGCGCCAGGCATAGGGTGCCGCGCCGGCGACCAGCAGGAGGGCGTGGTCGAGCGTCAGCCCGGGACCGAGCCAGGCAGCGGCGAGCGAGGCCGCGAGCAGCCCGCCCGCCAGGGCGAGGTCGAGCGCCCAGGGCCGCGCCGCGTCGAAGGCCTGCAGCGATCGCCAGGTGGTCACGTCCGCAAGCTATCGAGCCGCTGACCTGCCCACAACGTGCCCGAGGGTGATGCCGGGCTCCGTCCCGGGATGTACGCGGGGCCATCGTTGCGGCCGCAGAACGACGGCAAGAACCACGCTGCGGCCGGACGCGGGCGCGGGGTCCCGGCACCGAGGCTGGTGCCATGACGCATGAAGCTGATGTGGAGCGGGCCACTGGGTGGTCTCGCATGGTGTTCGCCGCCCTGTGTGGGCTGGCGCTCGGCCTGGCCTGTGGCGCTGTGCAACCGAGGGGGCCGGTCACCCCGCTGGAGGGACTCCTGCTGCTCGCCGGAGGGTGTGCGGCGGGGTTCGCCGGGCGCCGGCTGTCGCGGTCCGGGTGGGCACCTGTCCTGGTCGGGGTCGGTCACGTCGCAGGGTTCGAACTGGCGCGGGCCGGGAGTCCGCTGGCGACGGTGGGCGAGCTGCGGCTCGACACCCCGTTCGGGGTGGTCGGATTCGTGCTGGGGCGGCTGGTGCCCTGGGCGCTGGCGTGGCTGGCGATCGCGGTCGGGTCGTCCTGGGCTCGCCCGGGCGGGCTGGCACGTCGGGTGGTCGGCAGCCTCCTGCTCGTCGTGCTGGCGGTCGCGCTGGTGGTACCGCCGTCCGCGCCGCCCGTGGCAGCGGCCCCCGGTGGCGGTGTCGCCGAACTGGTCGAGGTCGAGCTGGGTGGCCACCGGCAGTGGATCGAGGCGAGGGGCGCGAACGACGATCTGCCGATCCTGCTCTACCTCAGCGGGGGGCCCGGCCAGAGCGACCTCGCGTTCTCCCGTGCGCTGCTCGAGCCGCTGACGGCGGACTTCCTGGTGGTCGGGTACGACCAGCGCGGTAACGGCAAGTCCTACCCCGACCTCGACCCGTCGACCCTCACCCTCGATCGGGCGGTCGCCGACGTGGTCGACCTGGCGCGCTGGCTGTGCGATCGGTACGGCCAGCAGAAGATCTATCTGCTGGGGGAGTCGTGGGGCACGCTGTTGGGCACGCTTGCTGTCCAGCGGGCTCCCGAGCTCTTCCACGGGTACGTCGCGAGCGGCCAGATGGCGGACCCGCACGAGACCGACGCCGGCATCTACGACGGGCTGAAGCAGCTCGCGGCCGACACCGGCGACCGTGAGCTGCTGGACAGCCTCACCCGGATGGGGCCGCCGCCCTATCGCAGCGTCTTCGACTACGGCGACGTCATGCTGCGCTACCCGCTGCTCGAGGGCGAGTACACCCCGCCCGCGGCCTACCGCGAGCGGGCCGCCAATGCCGGGGTCGGGCCGTTCGGCATCCTCGGCCAGGAGTACGGCCCGCTCGACAAGCTCAACGTGCTGCGCGGCCTGCTCGACACGTTCACCGTGTTGTACCCCCAGTTGAGGGAGGTCGACCTGCGCGAACAGGTGACCAGTCTCGACGTCCCGGTGGTGGTGATGGCCGGTGAGCACGAACTGGCCGCGCGCACCGCGCCGGCGCGGGAGTGGTTCGACCGGCTCGAGGCACCGTCCAAGCGATGGCTCGACTACCCCGACGGGGGCCACTCGGTGGCCTTCGAGCACGCAGACGACCTGCACCGCGTCCTGCTCGGGCTGGAGGACGCCCGCTAGTCACCAGCCTGGGTCGGCCCCGGGCGGGTCGCGGGGCAGCCACCGGCCGCCCGCCCTGCGGTACACCCGGAGTCCGGCGGTCACAGCCACCGAACGGACGGCGTCCGCCATCGACCCCGCCACCTGCCAGGCGCCGGCATCCTCGTCGGCGTCGTTCGTGGTGGGTTGCAGGAACCGCACCACCACCCTCGGCACGCCGTCGCCGCTGACCACCGGCGCGACATCGACGAAGGCGTCCTCCACGTGGCGCAGGCCGGCCACGGCCTCCCGTGCGGTGTCGAGCACCGCCGCGGGCGCGACGCCGGGGCGGGCGTCGACGATCCCCACGCTGGCCCGGAACGATGGCATCGCGGCTCCCTTCGACCCTCCCGACCCTAGGCGGGAGGTCTGACACGTGAGGGCGGTGGGGCGCCGCCGGTGCGCGCCGTTAGGCTTGCGGACTGTGAACGAGGTACTCGACGAGCTGGAATGGCGGGGCTTCATCGCCCACTCGACCGACAGGGACGCGCTGCGCGCGCGGCTGGCCGCGGGGCCGGTCACCTTCTATGTCGGGTTCGACCCGAGCGCCCCCAGCATCCACATGGGGAACCTCGTCCAGCTGATGCTGGCGCGGCTGCTGCAGGACGCCGGGCACCGTCCGCTCATCCTCGTCGGGGGGTCGACCGGCCTGATCGGTGACCCGAAGCAGAGCTCGGAGCGGAACCTCAACCCCAAAGAGGTGGTGCACGAGTGGGCCGAACGGATCCGGACCCAGGTGGCCAGATTCGTCAGCTTCTCCGGCGACAACGGCGCGGTCCTGGTCAACAACTACGACTGGACCGCCGAGTTGTCGACCCTGGACTTCCTGCGCGACATCGGAAAGCACTTCAGCGTGAACCGGATGCTCGATCGCGAGGTGGTCAAGGCCCGACTGGACTCGGGCATCTCCTACACCGAGTTCTCCTACGTGCTGCTGCAATCACTGGACTACCTCGAACTGCACCGCCGCTACAACTGCGAACTGCAGACCGGCGGTTCCGACCAGTGGGGGAACATCACGGCAGGCGTGGAGCTGATTCGCCGGGCCGATGGCGACCGCGTCCATGCGATGGCGACACCGCTGCTCACCAAGGCGGACGGCACCAAGTTCGGCAAGACCGAGTCCGGCACGGTCTGGCTCGACCCCGAGATGACCTCTCCCTACGCCTTCCACCAGTTCTTCCTCAACGCCGAGGACGCCAAGGT
>JAEYNS010000006.1 GCA_023412435.1 Actinomycetes bacterium
CGCGGCGCCACCGGCCGTGACCTGGTGGTGAAGTTCGCCGGCTGCTACCCCGGCCATTCCGACCGGCTGCTCGCCGAGGCCGGGTCGGGCCTCGCCACCGCCGGGCTGCCCGGCTCGGCGGGGGTGACGGCGGCCGCCGCCGGCCAGACCGTGGTGCTGCCCTACAACGACCCCGCCGCCGCCAGGGCACTGTTCGCTGCCCGGGGCGACCAGATCGCGGCCGTCATCACCGAGCCGGCCGCCGCCAATATGGGCGTCGTACCGCCCGAGCCCGGCTTCAACGCGCTGCTGCGCGAGCTCACCAGCGCGCACGGTGCGCTGCTGATCTACGACGAGGTGCTCACCGGGTTCCGGGTGTCCCCGGCCGGCTGGTGGGGCCTGGAGGACGGCGAGGTGTCGCCCGACCTGTTCACCTTCGGCAAGGTGATCGGTGGCGGGATGCCGCTGGCGGCGGTCGCAGGCCCCGCCGCGCTGCTCGATCTGCTCGCCCCGCTCGGCCCGGTGTACCAGGCCGGAACCTTGTCGGGGAACCCCGTGGCCACCGCCGCGGGGATCGCCACCCTGCGGCTGGCCGACGCCGCCGCCTACGCGCGGGTGGACGCGGCCGCGTCGACCCTGGCCGACGAGGTGTCCGCCGCGCTGACCGCGTCCGGGGTACCGCACCGGCTGCAACGCGCCGGGTCGCTGTTCTCGGTGTTCTGGGGGGTCACCGGCCAGGTGGTCGACTACGCCGCCGCCCGACGGCAGCGCCCCGAGGGCTACGCCCCGTTCTTCCACTCCATGCTGGCGGCAGGGGTGGCGCTGCCACCGTCCGGCTTCGAGGCCTGGTTCGTCTCTGCCGCGCACGATGCGGACGTGCTCGACCGGATCGCCGCGGCGCTGCCGGCGGCGGCCACCGCCGCCGCCCGTGCGCTGGCGGTCTGAGCCCCGGCCGGTTCTAGTCTGCCGGCGTCGGACCGCCTGCCGATTCGGCAAGCAGGTCGACGGTGCGGACGGCGGCGGGGTTGGCCCTGGCCCCGTGGCGGATCAGGGCGACGATCCGACGATACGGAGTCGGGTTGAGCGGCCTCACGTACGCGATGTCGAAGGCTGACCACCGCATCGCCAGTTGCGGTACGACGGCGATCCCGACCCCGGCTGCCACGAAGGCGAGGCCCGTCACGTGGTCCTGGGCCTGCACGACGTAGCGGGGCTTGAACCCGGCCTCCGCGCAGGCGTGCTCGGCCAGCCGCCGCGCGATCGGGTCGCGGTAGTCGTACTGCACCCAGTCGTCCACGTCGAACTCGGCCAGGTCGGCCTCACCGGCCCCCGCCAGCGGGTGGTCGGTCGGCAGCGCCACGACGAACTCGTCCATCCCGAGTTCGACCCTGCGGTACCCGGGCGGCACTGCCGGTCCTTCGAACGGGAGCTCGGTGTGCACCTCGACGTCGGCCTCCCCCATCTCCTCCGACCCGTCGGACTCCTTGATCGACAGCTCGAGGGTGAGCCCGGGGAATTCCTGGCGCAGGGTGCGGGCGACCACCGGCATCCACGTGTAGGCGGCGGACGCGAACGTGGCGATGGTCAGCCGGGACGTCTCACCGTCGCGCAGTTCGCGGGTGCGGGCGTCGAGATGGCGCATCGCCTCCAGGACCTCACCGCTCGCCCTCGCCAGCTCGATGCCTGCCGGAGTGGGGCGGATACCGCGTCCGACCCGCTCGATCAGGCTGAAGCCGACCTCCCTTTCGAGGGTGTGGATGTGCTGGCTGACCGTCGACGGGGTGTACCCGAGCCGGTGGGCCGTGTCGGTCACCGAGCCGCTCGCGACCACCGCCCTGAGGATGCGCAACTTGCCCACATCTAGCATGGCAACACCATACGACAGAACCGAACGATCGTTCGGGAAAGACGGCTTGTCCCGAACAGTCGGCTGGGCCACGCTGGAGCCATGTTGGTCTACCGGGTCGCCGATCGCGATCACGAGCGTCTGGTCACCGAGCTGGGAATCATCGCCCAGTACGACGGTTCCCGCCCCTCCTATTCGCCTCCCCGCCGCAGCCTGCTGTCCCGCCTCGCCCCACGTCCGGCTCGCCGGCCGGCTGCCGCCCACTAGGGGCGTTCCTGCCGGGCTCGTGACCCGGTAGGGCGCCGCTGCGCGACAACGAGGTCGCGCGCACCGCGCCCCCCGGGGGTCTTTGAGTGGAGACCCCCGGGGAAAGCGCAATCACAGCGATGCGTTGACAACGGTGTCGCGCACACCGCGCCCCCGGGACTCCGAAAGGGGTCCCGGGGACAGCGCGGCCGTGACCGGCGCCTACCGCTGCCCGCCCGGGTTGCCGGCGCCGAGGCCGAGCGATTCCGGACGGCTGTGCCGCCCCCAGAAGCCGCTCGGTGCGAACAACCTGTCCACCACTGTGTCGAGCTGCCCGACGTCGGCCAGCAACTCGAGCACGGTGTAGCGGGTGCGGATCATGTGGGCGGTGAAGTGGGTGGCCCTGAACCGTGACTGGTCGATGCCGATCAGCGCCGGGTGGTGCGGGGCGCCCGCGGTCCGCAGCATGGCAGCCGCCTGCTGTGGGGTGACCAGCTGCGAGATCACGCGTTCCCTGATCCGCGGCCAGGACTGCTGGATCTGCGCCAGCCGCTCCCGCAGCTGATCGCCGCCGAGGTTCTTCGCCAGCGAGACCTCGACCGCCTGGTCGGCGAGCTGGGCGGGCACCGCGGCCCGGACCCTGGCCTCGACGCTGGCATCGCTCGGGGCCCGCGCCACTATCGCCTCCACGTCGAGCCGGGTGAGGTCGAGGTCGAGGGCGAGCTCCCAGATCGCACAGGACGCGACCGTGCCCACCGCGACCTTGAAACCGTGGGACAGCGGCGGCTCCCAGTCCAGACCGTGGCCCTCCATCTCCCAGATGTGCGAGAACTGGTGGCCCGCCCCGGAGGCAGGCCGTGAGCTCTTGGTCGCCTGCATCGCAAGGCCGGACAGCAGGTTGCCCTCGGCCAGCCGCGCGATCGCCGCCGGGTCGCCGGCCGCAATCGCCGCCGGGTCTCCCAGCGCCTCGCCAAGGGAGTCCTGCACCAGGTGCCACACCTCGGGGTCGATCGGCTCCACCCCCAGCCCGTCGGCCAGGATCCAGTCCGCGCCGGCGGGGATCTTCTCGATCAGGTCGCCGTAGCCGGTGGCGGTCAGCCGTTGTGGCGCCCGCACCATGATGTCGAGGTCGGCCACAAGGCCCGCCGGTGCGGGGCAGTCCCGGGTGATCTTGAACCCGTCGCGGGTGATGGATGCCCCGTAGGCGCTGTACCCGTCCACCGAGGCGGCGGTGCAGACGTTGAGGTAGGGGCGCCCCAGCTCGCCGGAGGCGAGCTTCGTGAGGTCGTTGAGGGTGCCGGCCGCGATCGAGCAGGCGACGGCGTCCGGCAGCTCCGCCAGCCGCTCCCGCACGATCTCGACGTTGTCGTAGGACGCGTACAGCGTCGGGGTGCCGGGGAAGACCAGCGGGTCGGCGGCGAACTCGACGCCCGCGGCCGTCAGCGAGTCGAGCACCTGCTGCCCCGCCGCCGCCAGGGTGTTCCCGTCGGCCACCACCAGCACCTTCTTGCCGGGGAAGAGCCGGACGAACAGCTCGCCGGTACGGCCGACCACCCCGGCGCCGAACTCGATGGCGCGGGTCTCGTCGGCGTTCTGCAGCGCCCTGTCGAGCAGTGACACCGGGGCCCCGCGCTGTTCGGTGGTGGCTGCCTGCGTCGTGCCGGTCATCTCGCCACCCCTACGGGAGGCTGCTCCTGCGACCAGCCGAGCTCGCTCCACACCTGCGCGGGAAGGATGTGGTCGACCCGCTCCACGACGAAGGTGGGACGCCGCCCCGCCGGGGTCGAGAGCACCTCGTCGAGCGTGGAGTCCCCGGTCAGCGGCATCGCCGAGGCCATGCCGGACCTGACCGCGAGTTCGATGTCGGTCTGCAGCCGGTCGCCCACCATCAGGCAGCGGCGCGGGTCGACGTGCAGCCCTGCGAGCGCCTCGCCGACCATCGCAGGATCGGGCTTGCCGACCACCTGCTGGCACCGGGTGCCCGTGCTCGCCTCGATCGCCGCCACGACGGCGGCGCAGTCCGGCTCTCCCCTGCCGCCCGGGAACGGGCAGTACCGGTCGGGATTGGTGGCGACGAGGATGGCCCGCTTGTGGAACCAGATCGCGTCGAAGGCGATCTGCAGTTTGCGGTAGTCGAAGCCGCGGTCGTACGAGGCCACCACGATGTCGATCTCGGCGGGGTCCTCGCTCATCGCAATCCCCGCCGCCGCGAAGGCGTCGACGAGGGGTTGCTCTGCGATCGGGAACACTGAGGCCCCCGGGTGGTGGGCGAGCAGCCACCTGGTCATCGTCGCGACGGTGTTCGCGATGTCCTCCACCGGTGTGGGCAGGCCAAGCCTGCCCAGCTTCTCGGCGTACTGCGCCGGGTCCTTGGTGGGGTTGTTGGACAGGAACCGGACGGGGATCCCCCGCCGCCGCAGCTCCTGGACCAGCCGCCGGGCGCCGGGCAGCAGGCCGTCGCCGAGGTAGATGGTCCCGTCCAGGTCGAACAGGTACGCGTCGTAGAGCCCGGTCGGGCGACCGAGGGCCATGGATCTTCACTCCTTCAGGAACACGGGGCTCCCCCGGCGCCGCCGTGTGGGAAGGGCGGCGCCGGGTGAGCCGTGGGGCGCCGCCGTCCGGGCGGTGCCTACCGCTACCGGCGCACCGCTCGTCCGCCGGTCGCGGGGGAGGGAATCGGGGCGTGGGTGGCCAGTGTG
>JAEYNS010000076.1 GCA_023412435.1 Actinomycetes bacterium
GGGGGCCGGGGGGGCGGCCGGGGGCCACGGCCGGGCGGCGGCGGGGGGGTGGCCGGTGGGGGACAGGGCGGCGCCCCGTCCCCCACCGGAGGGGAACTACTTGGAGATGCTCCACATCCGGAAGATGTAGGTGGCGTCGAGGGTCTCGGCGACCCCCTTCACCTCCGGGAGCGCAACGGCGACGTTCTTGCCGTTCCAGGAGGGGATCAGCGGGACGTCGTTGGCGACGATGTCCTGCAGCTGGCCGAGGATAGCCTCGCGGGCGGTCGCGTCGGTCTCGCCCTGCTGCTTCACCACCAGCTCGTTGACCTCGGGGTTGGAGTAGCCGTTCTGGAAGAACCCGCCGTCCACGATGAACGGCGCCAGGTAGTTGTCGGCGTCCAGGAAGTCGGGGTACCAGCCCAGCTGGAAGAAGTCGTACGCACCCTCCTTGTACAGGGTCTGGTACTCCGACCACTCAGCGCTCTCGATCTTCACCGTGAAGAGCCCGGAGTTGTTCAACTGCTCGGCGATCATGTTGGCCTCGTCCACGGCGTTGGGGCCGTAGCGGGTCGGGGTGTACCCGATCGTGAGGTCGACCGGGATCGAGATGCCGGCGTCGTCCAGGATCTTCTTGGCGTTGTCGGGGTTCGGCGCGTCGCCCCACTTGGTCTGGAAGGACGGGGTGTGCCCACCGAAGCCGGGCGGCACGATCGACCATGCCGGGTTGACCTGGTCGTCGTAGACGTCGCGTGCGATGGCGGCGCGGTCGATCAGGTTCGCGACCGCCTGGCGGACGGCGAGCTGGCCGGTGGTCTCGTTCTTGGTCTGGGCGACCCAGTAGCGGAACTCGGCGCCCTCGCCGTCCACCACGCTGACCGCGCTGTTGGTGCGCAGGCTGGTGAGGTCGGTGGGGCTGAGCGTGCGCCACGCCACGTCGACGCCCTTGCTCTCGATGGCCTGCCGCAGCGGGGAGGCGTCGGCGAAGTACTGGATGAACACCCGGTCGGACTGCGGGGTGCGCTTGCCGGCGTAGTTAGGGTTCGCGCTCAGCGCGGCCTGCTGGTCCTTGGTGAAGGAGTCGAGCTGGAGCGGGCCGGAGCCGACCACCTGATCGTCGGGCAGCAGGGAGTCCGCGGGGAAGGTCTCCTCGTCAACGATCGAGGCCACCGCCCCGGAGATCACACTGAGGAAGGTGAGGTCGGGGTTGTTCAGGTGGAAGATGACGGTCAGGTCGTCCGGGGTCTCGATGGCGCCCTCCTTCAGCTTCGGCGCCTCGGCGCCGTCGGAGAGGTTGGCGAGCAGGATGGACGCCCCGTTGGGGTCGTTGATCGCGATATTGCGCTCGAAGGAGAACTTCACGTCCGACGAGGTGAGCGCGTTGCCGTTGGAGAACTTGTTGTCGGCGCGCAGCTTGCAGGTGATGGTCTGCGCGTCGCCGTACTCGCAGCTCTCGGCAGCGTCCCCGACGGGGGTGCTCTCCCCGGCCGGCACCGCCACGAGCTGTTCGAAGATGCTGTACTGCAGGTTCCACGAGCCGATGTCGTAGGCGCCGGCCGGGTCGATGGCGGTGATCTTGTCGGTGGTGCCGAGGATCCACTCGCCGCCGCCGGCCGGAGCTTCGGTCGTCGGCGATCCGGTGGCGCTACCGCCCGGCGACGGCGCCGGAGCGCCAGAGCAGGCGGCCAGGCCGAGCAGGGCGATGACGCCCAGCGCGGCGAGACCAGTGCGTTGAGTGATTCGCATGTGTCCCCTTGGTGTCGTCGCGGCCAACGGTCGCGAAGCGAGTCTTGATCGGCAGATTCAACGCCGGTTGTATTACGACTGGGTTACGTTCCCACCCTGAGCGTGAATCGATATCGAATCGTGTCCTAACCGCGCGCTGTCCGCTCCCATGAGACCTCCTGTCTCGCCATCCGGGCGAACCGGCGTGCCTGGCGGAGCGCTCGCGGACGCCTGTTCGCGCGGCGGGCGGGCGGCTGAACGGAGGGCCGGAATCGGCGAGATGCGACGGGCCTGCCCGGCGGTCGGCCGACAATGGGAGCATGGCCAGGACCCAGAGCGCTGCTATCAACCTTCGGCTCGCCCAGGTGGGCATCCCACTCGCCGGCGGGTTCGAGGACTCCGAGAGCGGGCGCCTGGTCGCGCCGATCCTCGCCCGGCAGCGCGAACTCAGCCGGCGGCTGTCGGACCGGCTGTGCGCGTCGGACCAGCGGATCCAGAACTTCCTCGACGACTACCTGGCCGACACCGGCGTGACCCCGAGCCTGCCGCGCCGGACCTTCGTCCTCGACGAGCCGGGGCTGGCCCGCGAGCTGTCGCTGCCGTTCGACGGCGACACCTTCAGCTCGCCGCTGCTGAGCAGCTACCGGCTGGTCAACGGGGTGCTGCACAACCCCGCCAAGGACCGCCGCACCACGGCTGGGGTGTTCCACATCGCCGAGGGCGGCCTGCCGATCCCGGCCGACAAGATCGCGGTGCCCAAGCTCGCCTTCGCCCGGATGCTCGAGCGCGCCTTCGACCCGCCCGAGGTCGACAAGATCCTGCCGTACACCGCGAACCAGCCCGAGCCGGCCGCCTGCTTCGTCTCGCTGCTGCTGCGTCCGCTGGTCGCGCCGCAGGTCCCCGGCAGCGTGCCCGAGAAGCGGCTCGAGGTGCGCTTCATCGTCCCGGGCGGCCTGGTGGCCAACCTGGACTTCGTCGAGGGGATCTTCGGCAACGGCGGCGACCCGTACCTGCCCGAGAACGACGCCTCCCTGGCCCCGGAGACCTGGACCGGGCACACCGGGCTGGTGGTGCTCGCTCCGCACCTGACCGGGGTGACAAAGAAGGAGCTCGGCCTGCCGCACGTCTCGCAGGCCACCGAGCGACAGGTGCGCGACGGCGTGGCGTGGGAGGACGAGGACGAGGCGTACAACGACGGGCAGGCCTTCAAGCTGGTGGCCCGCGACGCCCGCGGCGTGATCGTCACGATCATCGCCGACAACTACTTCGGGTACTGCAAGAAGGAGGTCAAGTCCCAGATCTCCTATTCGGCCAACCTCTTCGGCAATGCCGAGGAGGAGCATGCCGGAGGGGCGCTGGTGTACCCCTCCTACAACCTCGGCCAGGAGTACAGCGAAGACTCCTGCGGCGCCGAGTACACCCTCGCGGAGGTGCTCGAGCGGGATCCCGAGCGGTTCGAGCTGCAGCCCGAGGGCCATGCGCTCGACCGGGAGCAGCCGCACATCGTGCTGGTGCCCGCGAACCCGTACTACTCCCTGCGCACGCTCACCGTCTCCTGGGACGACGGCGCCGGCGCCACGGCGTCCATCCCGCTGCGGGCGGGCAAGGCCTACCTGAGCCCGAACGGCTACCGGGTCCGCATGACCCAGCTCGCCGCCGACCGCACCCAGTGGAGCCTGATCGGGACGGCGCCGCGGGTCACCTCCTGCCACAAGCCGTCAACGGTCTCGGGCGGCGGGAAGTCGGAGATCTCGAAGGCGATCACCGACGCCTTCATCTTCGGCAACGCCTACGCCCCCGACGTCGAGAAGGACATGGACGAGGTGGCGAAGATCCTCGACGGCGACTTCACCAACAGGTTCGCCGACGCCGCGGCGAACGGAGTCGACCGGCGCCCGATCCTTGCCGACACCCGCTCGATCGGCTCGGTCATCAAGCTGCTCACCCCGTCCGACGAGTTCCACGACGCCTACAACGCCTGGCTGGAGTCGATTCCGCCGCACATCAAGGAACTCGTCTACGTCGTCAAGCGGTTCTACCGGCCGGAATGGGGCGGCGACTGGCGCTCCCACTTCACCGTCGGACGGATCAACGGCCGGCTCGGCAACGCGCTGCGGCTGGACGGTGACAAGATCACCGTCAACATGCTGCGGGTCGGCTTCGAGGCGGACGGCTCCTGGCGGCTGTTCGGGCTGCGGCACGACTTCCACCCCGCCACCAAGGTGCAGACCGAGGACGACATCACCGCCTCGACTGTGGTCTCCGGGGCGGAGCTGGGCCTTGATCCCGACCGGTCCTACAAGCTGGTCGAGAACTGCGAGAGCCTGCTCTTCCAACGCCCCGACGACGCCATCCATCGCGGCTACGACAAGCAGACCGAGCGTGACATCGCCCAACCCGGCACCTTCTTGTCGAACTTCCAGCCGCTCACCCGGGACGAGGTGGCCGCGATGCGCGATGACGCGGTGAACTTCAGCCTGTTCACCGAGCCGATGGCCCGGCTGCTGTCCGACTTCGCTGACTCGCCCGAGGGCCCGTCCTACGTGGTGAGTTCGGCCAACCCGCGGCTGGTGGACGGCAAGCCGTCCAAGAACCCGCGCTACCTGCAGGTCCGGCCGGACCGCGCTCATCCCGACGAGACCGCCGTCGCCGACCTGGCCTCCCACCTGTACAACCGCAGGCCCGCCGGCGCGCCGCTGCCGCTCCCGGTCGACGTCGTGGCGGCCGGACGCCGCAACAACCCGCCCGAGCCGGGGGTCCCGGCGCTGTCGACGTTCAACCCGCTGCACTACCTGGAACTGCCCGAGTTGTTCATGGAGTTCATCTCCTCGATGACCGGCAAGTCGCCCTCCACCACCGGCGCCGGCTCGGAGGGGGCACTCACCAAGGGTCCCTTCAACGCGATGCCGGCGATCATCGACCTGAACGCGGCCTTCCTGTCGTACGCGCTGACCGGCTACGACGGCTGGATCTCCTGCGCCGGGTTCGTCGGCCCGTTGGTGCGGGTCGACCACGACATCTCGATGCTGGTGCCCGAGTTGTTCAGCCGGATGACCCCCGCCGAACGCGACGCCCGCGCCCTGATCGCCGAGGGCTCGCTGGAGAAGCTCGAGGACTACGAGTACGACGGCCGCCCGGTGCTGGCCAGCCGGCTCGGTTACCGGATGACCGCCGGCTTCGCCCGCAAGTACTTCGGCCGGGTCTTCCTGCACCCGCATGTGGTGTTCACCGAGGAGATGCTGAAGCCCGAACTGCAGGACGAGGGGGTCTTCGCCGAATCGATGGCGGTGATGGTCGCCACGCACCAGCGGGTGGCGCAGGCCTACCTCGACGACGGCACCATCGGGCTGGCCGTGCCGCCGCTGCGCGCGCTGCTGGAGATCATGGCCACCGGCACCTCGGCCGAGGGATGGACCCTGGACAGCCCCGAGTTCCGCGCCCAGTTCGCCGCCGGGAGTGTGCTGGCCGCGCCCTGGTACCACCAGCGCCTCGACGCCAAGCAAGCCGCCGCCGCCGGACGGGCGGCCGCAGGCCTGGCCGCGATCGAGAAGTTCGTCGCGACCCCCGGCAACGAGGAACCCTCCGAGCGGCTCGGGATGGCGGCCCGGATCGAGGCCGCCAAGGCCGAGCTGGCCAAGTTCTCCAGCCCCGAGTGGCGCGAACGGCTGGTCGGGACTGTGGGAGGGCAGCCGCTGTAGCCCGTGCGTGGGGCTCGAGGTCTGAGCCGCGAACCCGGGGCGGCTACGATCCCGCTATGGCCCGATACGCGATGGTGCTGGCCGGCCTGGCGAGCGTGCTGCTCGCCGGTTGCGGCGTGGTCTCCCCGGTCGACCCCAGTGCACCGCAGGTGGTGCCGAGCCAGCAGCCGTCCACCGGCGCGCCGGTGCCCCCCGACGCCACGCTGCGCGCCGCCGCCCCCGCAGGGTTCCTGATCGGTGCGGCGGCACCTGGTGGTGGCCACCACCTCAACACGGCCACCCCCGACCCGTTCGGCGATGACGCCGTCCTGCGCGAGCAGCTGGCCACCGAGTTCAACTCGATCACGCCGGAGAACCAGCTGAAGTGGGACTTCGTCCATCCCGAGCCCACCACCTACAACTTCGGCCCGGCCGACCAGATCGTGGAGTTCGCGCAGGCCAATGGTCAGGCCGTCCGCGGCCACACCCTGCTGTGGCACTCCCAGAACCCCGACTGGCTCCCGGTCGGCGAGATCAGCGACGAGGAATTCGCGGCGATCCTGCAGGAGCACATCACGACGGTCGTCGGCCGGTACGCCGGCCGGATCGCGGCCTGGGATGTCGCCAACGAGATCTTCGACGACAGCGGCGAGCTGCGGCAGGAGAACCCGTGGATCGAGCGGTTCGGGCTGGACATCGTGGCGGACGCCTTCCGGTGGGCGCACGAGGCCGACCCGGCCGCCGTGCTGTACCTCAACGACTACGGGGTTGAGGGTTCCGGGCCGAAAGCGGACGCCTACTACGCACTGGCGCAGCAGCTCCTCGCCGACGGCGTCCCGCTGGGCGGGTTCGGAGTGCAGGGCCATCTCAGCTTCGACTACCCGTTCCCCGGCGGGGTGCAGGCCAACCTGCAGCGGTTCGCCGACCTCGGGTTGAAGGTTGCCATCACCGAGCTGGACGTCCGGATGCCCACCGACCCGTCGCCCCCGGCCGCCGAGCTGCAACAGGAGCACGCCCGGTGGTTCGCCGACCTGGTCGGCGCCTGCCTCGAGGTCGCGGCCTGCGACTCGGTCACGCTGTGGGGCACCACCGACCGGTACTCGTGGGTGCCCGCCTTCTTCCCCGGCCAGGGCTGGGCGACCCCGTGGAACGACGACTTCAGCCGCAAACCCGCCTACGACGCCTTGCTGGAGCGGCTGTCGGCCGGACGCTGACGGGCCGCCCCGACCGCGGCGCGCGGGCCTGGCCGGGCGGCCGCGTCGGCATACACTCCAGGGGAACCGCCGTCGCAAGAAGGGGAGTCCCATGCCGCGTTCCGTCCGCCTGCGCCGTCTGTTGGTGGGCACGCTCGGGGTGGGCCTGGCGGTCAGCCTGGCGGCCTGCACGAGTGGCGGGGTGACCCCCGGTGAGCGGCCCAACCGTCCCAGCACCGTGCCGGCGCCGAGCCACGACCCGCAGACCGACCCGGACGCGCTGGCGATCCCCCTGGATGCGCTGCCGGGCTACCACCCCGGCACCCCGGGAGCCGACGGCTGGACCTCGGTGCCGATGACCGACGCCGACGGCGAGGTCAGCTGGCGGGTGTGGGACAACGACAGCCAGGTGGTCACCGACTACCGGCCCGCGGGAACCGTCGCGTTCGGGGCACCCGAGACCTACACCGAGGTGCCCGGCGTCCTCACCTTCCGGGGCAACAACCACCGCACCGCGCCCGCGTGGGGCACCGCCGACGTGCAGGACAAGAAGCTGGAGATCGCCTGGACCCAGGAACTCGGCGAGGTGAGGGGTGAGGGCTCGTACTGGCCCGGGGCGGGCTGGACGGGTCAGCCGCTGCTGGTGAACTGGCCCGAGCAGACCCGGCGCGCCATGGGCTTCGACGCCGAGTTCGCCGACAAGGACCTGGTCGAGGTGATCTACCCGGTCTTCGAGGGCAAGATCTACCGGCTCGACCTGGAGACCGGCAAGCAGACCAGGGCGCCGATCGAGGCGGGCTGCGGCTTCAAGGGCACCGGCTCGATCGACCCGCGCGGCTACCCGCTGCTGTACGCCGGGCAGGGTCTGCACGACATGGACGACGACCTGGCCACCGACGACTGCCCGTGGCAGTACCGCATCTTCGATCTGATCCAGAACAGGCAGGTCTCCGGATGGGACGGCACCGATCCGGCCGCGCCACGCGAGGAGCCGGCCGGCTGGGGCGCGTTCGACTCCTCGGCGCTGATCAACGCCGCCAGCGACACCCTGATCGAGCCGGGCGAGAACGGGCTGGTCTACAAGGCCAAGCTGAACGCGTCCTTCGACGCCGCGGCGGGCACGGTCAGCGTGGACCCCGTCCTGACCAAGCTGGAGTACAAAACCCCGAGCACGGACACCCACGGCATCGAGGCGTCGGCGGTCGCCTACCGCAACCTGATGTTCGCCTCGGACAACGACGGGAACCTGGTCTGCTGGGACGCCACCACGATGCGGGTGATCTGGGCCCGTGACGTGGGCGACGACTCCGACGCGTCCATGGTGCTGGAGGAGACCGCCGACGGCGTCTTCCTCTACCACGGCAACACCCTGGACAAGCGTGGTCGGGGCGACGGCGGCGAGCGCGACACGAACATCCGCAAGATCAACGCGCTGACCGGCGAGGTGGTCTGGCAGCACGACGTGCCGACCGTCCCGTCCTATCCCAACAACGGCGGCGTGTTCTCCACCCCCGTGCTCGGCACCGGGGAGGTGTCCGACCTGGTCATCTTCAGCGTGGCGAAGACCACCGAGCCTGCGCTGTGTGTGTTCGGGCGTTGCGTGGGCGAGTTCGGCGGCGACATGATCGCCCTCGACCGGGCGACCGGGACGGTGGCCTGGACCCGGCACCTCGACCGCTACACCTGGAGTTCGCCGGTGGTCTTCACCGGCACCGACGGCCACTCCTACGGGATCATCGCCGACTCCGGCGGCACCATGCACCTGTTCGACCCGAACACCGGCGCGGACTTCTCCACCCTCAGCCTCGGCCGCAACGTGGAGGCCTCCCCGGCGATCTACAACGACATGGTCGTGGTCGCCTCCTACCACAAGAAGATCTTCGGCATCAAGATCAGCTGACGGCTCGCGGGGACGGTTCTTCGGTTCGGGGGGACGGTTCTCCGGGACGCGGGGACGGTTCTCCGGGACGCGGGGACGGTTCCCTTCGCCGAGCGGGCAACTGTCTCCATGTCGCGGACGTGAACCCGACCCCTAGGCTGCCGCAATGCGCCTGTGGCTGAAGGTTCTTGCGGTGGTGCTCGCTGTCGTACTGGCGGCGGTGGTCGGGGTGTACTGGTGGCAGCGTCCCATGCTGCTCACCGGGACGGGGTACGCCGCCCACAACGCCTGCGCCGTCACCCATGTCGCCGGACGCACCAACCCGGACGCCGACCTGCCGTCCAACCCGCTCGTCCCTGTGCTGAGGACAGCCACCGACCCGGGTGGCGCCGGGACCACCATCCTCGGCGTGCTCGCCCGGCAACGGGCCTGGCTCACCGAGGGCTTCGGGTGCACGGTCGCCGGGGAGGCGCCGCGGCTGCCCGACCCGACGCCGGTGGAGGCCGGCAACCCGATCAGCGACGCGCCGGCTCCGACCGCGGAGCCGGCGGTCGAAGCGGCGCTCGACAAGGCCTTCGGAACCGACCTCGACGATGCCGGACGCGCCCGGCTCGGGACCCGCGGCGTCGTCGTGGTCAGGGACGGCCGCCTGGTCGCCGAGCGGTACGCCGACGGCTTCACCGCCGACACCCCGCAGCTCGGCTGGTCGATGGCCAAGAGCCTGACCAACCTGCTCGTGGGACGGCTGGTCGCCAAGGGCGAGCTCAGCCTCGACGATGACCAGCTGCGCCCGGAGTGGACCGACGAGCGGGCCGGCATCACGATCCGCCACCTGCTGGAGATGACCAGCGGCCTGGCCTGGGACGAGACCTACGACCTGAACACCCCGATCACCCGGATGCTCTATCTCGAGCCCGACATGGGCCGCTATGTCGCCTCCCAGCCGCTCGCCCATCCCCCCGGCACCCAGCAGCTGTACTCCAGCGGCAGCACCAACCTGCTGTGCTCGGTACTCGCCCCCGACCGCGGCGGCGCGGACTGGCCGCGACGCGAGCTGTTCGCCCCGCTCGGCCTCGAATCGATGGTGATGGAGCCGGACGGAGCGGGGACCCCGGTGTGCAGCTCCTACGCCTGGGCGACGCCGCGCGACTGGGCGGCGGTCGGCCAGTTCGCCCTCGACGACGGCGTCTGGAACGGCACCCGGCTGCTGCCGGCGGGCTGGATGGCCGACTCGGTGCGGGCGGTCGATGTCAGCACCGCGGAGACCGGGCTGGCGGCGGGCTGGTGGGCCAACCAGTTGCCGGACGGGTCGCTGCGCCACCCGCAGATGCCCGCCGACACCTTCTGGGCCAGCGGCCACGACGGTCAGTGGCTGGCGGTGATCCGGTCGGAGCGGCTGGTGGTGGCCCGGCTGGGCTTCACCCCGGACGTCGACTCCCGCGCGGTCGGGCTGACCGCCGATCTGGTGGCGGCGCTGGGCTGAGCCCCTCGACCTATTCGCCGGGCAGGGCGAGGATGGGGCATGGCCAGTGACACCCGTTACCTGATCGTCGGCGGCGGGCTCGCCGCCGCCCGCGCCGTGGAGGGCATCCGCGAGGTCGACCCCGACGGTCCCATCACCGTCGTCACCGCCGAGCCGCACCTGCCGTACGAGCGTCCGCCGTTGTCCAAGGGCGTCCTGCTGGAGTCGGACGAGGCGAGCTCGGCCATCCCGCACGACGCAGACTGGTACGCCGGGCAGAACACCACCGTGATCACCGGCGACGCGGTGACGGCGATCGATCCCACGGTGCGCACCGTCACCCTGGCCAGCGAGCAGCAACTCGGCTGGGACCGGCTGCTGCTGGCCACCGGCTCGTCGGTGCGGCGGCTGTCGGTGCCGGGCGATGACCTCGCCGGCGTCCACTACCTGCGCACGCTGGACGACTCCCTCGCCCTGCTGGACACGATCCGGGCCGGCGGCAACCTGGTGGTGGTCGGTGCGGGGTGGATCGGCCTTGAGGTGGCCTCCGCTGCCCGGCAGCACGGCTGCCGGGTCACCGTCATCGACCCGCAGCCCGCCCCGCTGCTGGCCGTGATGGGTGAGCGGGTCGGCGGCTGGTTCGCCGACCTGCACCGCTCGCACGGCGTGGAGTTCCGGCTCGGCACCGGGGTCGACCGGTTCGAGGGCGAGGACGCGGTCACCGGGGTGGTCACCTCCGACGGCGAGGCGCTGCCCGCGGACGCGGTCGTCGTCGGCGTAGGGATCCGTCCCAACACCGAACTCGCGCAGGCGGCCGGCGTCGACGTCGACAACGGCGTGGTGACCGACGAACACCTGCGCACCAGTCTCGCCGACGTCTGGGCGGCCGGGGACGTGGCGAACTGGTTCAGCCCGCTGCTCGGTACCCACCTGCGGGTCGAGCACTGGGCGAACGCCCACGACAGCGGCTTCGACGCCGGTCGGTCGATGGCCGGGGCCGAGGTCACCTACGACCCGGTGCCGTTCTTCTTCTCCGACCAGTACGACGCGGGCCTGGAGTATGCCGGCCACGTCGGGCTAGACGCGGGCGCCGAGGTGGTGCTGCGGGGCGACCCGGCCGACGGCGCGTTCCTGGCGTTCTGGGTGGTGCCGCAGGGCGAGGGGGTGCGGGTGCTCGCCGGGATGCACGTCAACACCTGGGACACCATCGACGCGATCTCGGCGCTGATCCGCTCCGGCGCGGTCGTCGACCGGGCCCGGCTGGCCGACCCGGCGGTGCCACTCGACGAAATGGGCTGACACCCGGCAACCCCGGGCCGGGTGGGAAAGGTACCCAAGCCGGCCGGGTTCGTGACGGCCGCGCAGGTCGCTACAGTCCTTCCACCGCCGATCAGGAGGACGCCGATGAGCCGCACCCTGCGCCGCCTCGCCACCGCGGGCGTGGCGTCCCTCGCCCTGTTGACCGCGTGCTCGGGCACTCCGGCCGCCACCCCGCCGCCGTCCGCGCCCGCGTCCGAGCCGATGCAGACCCAGACGCCGACCCCGAGCGCAGAACCGACCCCGACCGAGACCGCAGGCAGCGGCGCGCAGAACTGGTTCGGGGAGGTTCCCACCGACGAGCGCGGCTGCCCGGTGACGACCGAGGCCGAGGACGAGTTCCTGATCGCCGAGCCGTCGGTGATCGGCGCCGAGGCCCTGCCGGACGGCCTCTGCCTGTACGACAGCAAGTACTACGACACCTTTGCCATCCTTCCCACCCAGCCGTCGGCGGACTTCCCGCAGCAGGTGCGGCAGTGGCTGGAGCCGCAGGGCTGGTCCTTCTTCGACCCCGAGCCGGGCGACTTCTCCTACGCCGCGGTCAACAAGGCCCCCGAGCAGGTGCAGGACCTCTACGAGTTCGACGGCTCGATCGACGGCGCGATTGTCGCCGTCGACGCCATCTCGGCCGAGGACCTCGACAGCCGCGGCATCACGTTGAACCTGCTGCGCGACACCTTCGGTGGGATCGAGGCGGGTGACCCGGTCTACTTCGCCGCGATCTGGTGGTGAGGCCGGCGGCTCACCGCTTGCGGGCGGTCCCCAGCATGTCGCGCAGCACCTGGCCGCCGGTGCGCAGGATCTGGTCGCGGAAGGTGGCAGACCCCAGCGTCTTCTCCATCCACGACTTCTCCTGCCGTCGCGAGGACGACGTCGGTCGCGTCTCCCGCCGGGCCGAGGAGGCGTCGGCGCGCTGCTGCCGCTCCCACGCGTCGGCCTCGGCCTTGCGCTGCGCCTCCAACGCCTTCTCCTCGGCCTCGCGCCGGGCCGCCTCGATACCGGCCTGCAGCTTCGCGGTCAGCACCTCGTAGGCGGAGTGCCGGTCGATCTCCTGGCCGTAGCGGGCCTGCATCGCCGACTGGGCGATCCCTGCGGCCATCCACTCGGGGTTCATCGGGTCCATCGACGCCTCGGGGGCCCGCATCCGCGTCCAGGCCACGGGGGTCGGCGCGCCGGACGGGTTCAGCACGGTGACGATCGCCTCGCCGATGCCCAGCGCCTGCAGCACCTCGGTGAGGTCGTAGGACGACTTGGGGTAGGTCTGCACGGTGGCGCGCAGGGCCTTGGCGTCGTTCGGCGTGTGCGCCCGCAGTTGGTGCTGCACCCGGGAGCCCAGCTGCGCGAGCACCTCCTCCGGCACGTCCTTCGGCGTCTGGGTGACGAAAAACACCCCGACACCCTTGGAGCGGATCAGCCGCACGGTCTGCGCGATCGCGTCCAGGAAGGCGGGGGACGCGTCGTGGAACAGCAGGTGCGCCTCGTCGAAGAAGAACACCAGCTTGGGACGGTCAAGGTCGCCCACCTCGGGCAGCTCGCTGAACAGGTCAGCGAGCAGCCACATCAGGAAGGTCGAGAAGATCGCGGGCCGGTCGTGCAGGTTCGGCAACTCCAGCAGCGAGATGACGCCACGGCCGTCGGCCGTGGTGCGGATCAGGTCGGCGGTGTTGAACTCGGGCTCGCCGAAGAACTCACCGGCGCCCTGCGCCTCGAGGGTGATGATGTTGCGCAGGATGACGCCGACGGTGGCGCCCGACACGCCGCCGATCGTCTTCAGCTCTGCCTTGCCCTCGTCGGAGGTGAGGTAGTTGAGGACTGCCCGAAGGTCCTCGAGGTCGAGCAGCGCCAGGCCGTTAGTGTCGGCGTAGTGGAACACCAGCCCGAGGGTGGACTCCTGGGTGGCGTTCAGGCCCAGCACCTTGCTCAGCAGGATCGGGCCGAAGGACGACACGGTCGCGCGCAGCGGCACCCCGAGGCCCTGGCCGCCCAGGGCGTAGAACTCGACCGGGGCCGCCTTCGGCTGCCAGTCCTGACCGATCTTGGCGGTGCGGGCGAGCAGTTTCTCGTTCGGCTCCCCGGGCAGCGCGATCCCGGACAGGTCGCCCTTGATGTCGGCGGCGAAGACCGCCACGCCCGCGGCCGAGATCTGCTCGGCGAGCACCTGCAGCGTCTTGGTCTTGCCGGTGCCGGTGGCGCCGGCGACCAGGCCGTGCCGGTTGAGCATGGAGAGGGAGATCCGCACCCTGGCGTCGGGGACGGGGGCGCCGTCCTCCATCAGCACGCCGAGTTCGATCGACGGCTCCTCGAAGGTGTAGCCGTCGATCACCCGCTGCGTCCACTCCGAGCGGGCGGCAGGAGTCGGTGCGGCCTCGGCCGCAGCGGCGGCGGGCTCGGTGACGGCGGGCGGCTGGTAGCCGGGCGGGACGGGCTGCGTCATGGCCGGAAGCCTGCCACAACACCTTCGCCGAACGCACGCACTTTTCTTCCGGTCCTCCTCGGGCCGGTGAAGGCAGCGTCCGGCTCGCCGGGGGCGGTCCCGCCCCCCGGCCCGGCTCAGTCCTCAGGCGTCCTCGGGCCGCACCGGGGGGTCGACCGGCGGCACCTCGATGATGGTCGGCTCGTAGACACTGGGCTCGTCCGGCGCAATCGGTGAGCTGGGCGAACCGGGCGAGGCCGGGGAGGCGGGAGAGGCGGGAGAGTCGGGCGAACCCTGGGGCTCCGTCATTCCCTCGACGACGGCGGGGACCGGAACGGGCTGGGGGAGCGGGGCGTTGGGCTGGGTCATCACTCGAGCCTGCCACACCGGGATCCGGCTGCCCAGACCTGGCGGTCCGGCCCGCGGCGGGCAGATCTGCCCCCGTTTCAGCGGGGTACTCTTGGGGTCAGACAGGGGAGCGCCGCAGGGCGCTGAGAGTGCGGTGACGCAGACCCTCGAACCTGATCCGGCTAGCACCGGCGTAGGGAGTCGGGAATCTCCTCGGCAGCCGCCGAGCCCTCCAGACAGGAGGAACCATGATCCACCCACGAGTGGCGGCCCTGGCCGCAGGTCTTGCCGTCCTGGCCGCCGGCTGCACAGCGACGTCGGCGCCGTCGACACCGACCTCGGAGCAGTCCACACCGACCGCGTCCGCGCCGACCTCCGGCCCGACGCAGAGCGACACCCTGACCGTCCTGACCCACGACAGCTTCTACCTGCCGGACGAGACTCTCGCGGCCTTCGAGCAGGCGAGCGGGTACCGGGTCGAGTACGTGGCGCCCGGCGACGGCGGCACCCTGGTCAACCAGCTGATCCTCACCAAGGAGGCGCCGCTGGGCGACGTCGTGTTCGGCATCGACAACACCTTCGCCGGCCGGGCCGTGGCGGCCGGCGTCCTCGCCCCGTACACCTCGCCCGCCCTTCCCGAGGAAGCGACCGCTCTGGCAGCCGACGGCGCCGGGGTGCTCACCCCGATCGACTACGGCGACGTCTGCCTGAACGCCGACCTGGCCTGGTTCGCCGACAAGGGCCTGGCTGTGCCCCGCAGCCTCGACGACCTGATCGAGCCCGAGTACGCCGACCTGCTGGTGGTGTCGAATCCCGCCTCCTCCACGCCGGGGCTGGCCTTCCTGACCACCACGATCGCCGCCAAGGGGATGGGTTACCTCGACTACTGGGCACAGCTGAAGGCGAACGGGCTGAAGGTGGTGCCGGGCTGGACCGAGGCCTACACCGTGGAGTTCTCCGGCTCGTCCGGGAAGGGCTCCCGGCCGCTGGTGCTGTCCTACGCCAGCTCGCCTGCCTCCGAGCTCGACTCCGACGGCAAGCCGCGGACCGCCAACCTGCCCGACACCTGCCTGCGGCAGGTCGAGTTCGCCGGCGTGGTGGCCGGGGCCCGCAACGAGGTCGGCGCCCGTGCCTTCATCGACTGGCTGCTCAGCCCCGAGGTGCAGGCCCAGATCCCGGAGAGCATGTGGATGTACCCGGTCGACCCCGAGGCGCCGCTGCCGCCGGCCTGGGCGGAGTTCGGCACCTCGGTCGCGGAGCCGTGGCACGTCCCGGCGGAGACCATCGCCGCCAACCGCGACTCCTGGATCCGGGACTGGACCGCTACGGTCATCGGGTGAGCCCGGCCCCCGCCGTGACAGCACTCCCTGCCGTGGGCCGTCCCGCCCGGCGGGCCACCCTGGGCGGCTCGCCGTGGGTGTGGGCGGCTGTCGCGGTGGTCCCGATCGCCTTCCTCGCCGTCTTCTTCGCATGGCCGGTGGCCGCGCTGGTCGCGCGCGGGTTCGTCGACCAGGCCGGCAACCTGACGCTGGCGGGGGTTCAGGCGGTGCTGTCCGCGCCGCGAACCTGGCGGATCGTGGGGCAGACCCTGGCCCAGGCCGCCGCGGGCACCGTCGTCGCCGTGCTGCTCGGCGTGCCCGGCGCGTACCTGCTCTACCGGCGCCGGTTCCCGGGCCGTCGCCTGCTGCGGGCGCTGGTGATGGTGCCGTTCGTGCTGCCGACGGTGGTGGTCGGGGTGGCGTTCAGCTCGTTGCTGGCCCCGACCGGGCCGCTGGGTTGGCTGGGCCTGCAGGAATCCTTCGTCGGGATCGTCGCCGCGCTGGTCTTCTTCAACTACTCGGTGGGGGTGCGGCCGGTGGGCACCTTGTGGGCGCGGCGCGACCCGCGCGCCGAGGATGCCGCCCGCACCCTGGGCGCCTCCCGTGCCCGGGTCTTCGCGACCGTGACGCTGCCTGCGCTGGCGCCGGCGATCGCCTCCGGCGCGGCGCTCACCTTCCTGTTCTGCGCCACAGCCTTCGGGGTGGTGCTTGTGATGGGCGGGGTCTCCTGGGGGACCATCGAGACCGAGATCTGGTACCAGACGACGCAGCTGCTCGACCTGCCGGCCGCGGCGGCGTTGTCGATCCTGCAGCTCGGGGTGGTGGCCGCCTCGCTGGTCGCCGCCAACCGGGCGCGGACCCGTTCCGAGCGGGCGCTGAAGCTGCTGGGCCGACCGGTGGACACCCCGCTGCAGGCCTCCGACTGGCCGGCCGTCGCCGTCACCGCCGTCGTCGTCCTCGGCCTGCTGGTGGCGCCGATCGCGCACCTGGTGGGGCGCTCCTTCGTCACCGCCGACGGGCTCGGCTGGGGCAACTACGCGCTGCTCGCCGGCCGCGCCCAGGGCACGACGGTGAGCGTCTGGCAGGCGCTGGTCAACTCCCTGGTGACCGCCGCGACTGCTACCGCCGTCGCTCTCGTCCTCGGGTTGGCGGTCAGCTACGTCCTCTCCCGGCGTCCCACCTCGGCCTCGGGTCGCTGGCTGCTGCACGCCGCGGACTCGGTCTTCATGCTGCCGCTGGGGGTGTCGGCGGTGACCGTCGGCTTCGGCTTCCTGATCACCCTCAACCGGCCGCCGCTCGACCTGCGCTCCTCCTGGCTGCTGATCCCGATCGCCCAGGCGATGGTGGCGTTGCCGCTGGTGGTGCGGACATTGCTGCCCACGCTGCGGGCGATCGACCCGCGGCTGCACGAGGCGGCCGCCACCCTGGGTGCCGGGCCCCGACGGATCATCGCCACGATCGACCTGCCGTTCGCGCTGCGCGGGATGGGCCTGGCGCTCGGCTTCGCCTTCGCCACGTCGCTGGGCGAGTTCGGCGCGACCTCCTTCCTCGCCCGGCCGGACCGGCCGACGCTGCCGGTGGTGGTTTACCGGTTGATCTCGCGGCCGGGGTCGGAGAACTTCGGGATGGCGATGGCGGCGTCCGTGCTGCTCGGGCTGCTCACTGCCCTCGCCATGGCGCTGGCGGAATGGGTGGGTCCCAGGGAGGTGAACCCGTGGTGAGTGGCCTGGCGGTCGTCGACGCGGTGGTCAGGTACGGCGCGACGGTAGCGGTGGACGGGGTCTCGCTCGAGGTGATGCCCGGCGAGACCGTCGCGCTGCTGGGGGCGTCCGGCTCGGGCAAGTCGTCGCTGCTGCGGGCGGTGGCGGGACTCGAACCGCTGCACCGCGGCAGCGTCAGCTGGAACGGCCAGGACCTCACCGCGATGCCGGTGCACCGGCGCGGGTTCGTGATGATGTTCCAGGACGGCCAGCTCTTCCCCCACCTGTCGGTGGCCGGCAACATCGGGTACGCGCTGAACCACCTGACCGACCGGGATCGCGAGGCGCGGGTCAGCGAACTCCTCGAACTGGTCGGCCTCTCCGGCTACGGGCCCCGTCCGGTGACCGCGCTGTCCGGCGGGCAGGCCCAGCGGGTGGCGCTCGCCCGCTCGCTGGCGCCGCGACCGCACCTGCTGATGCTCGACGAGCCGCTGTCCTCCCTGGACCGCGGGCTGCGCGAGCGCCTCGTCGGTGTCCTGGACGACACCCTGCGGGCGACCGGGACGCCGGCGCTCTACGTCACCCACGACCAGGACGAGGCGTTCGCGATCGCCGACCGGATCGCCGTCCTCTCCCACGGCCGGGTGCTGCAACTCGACACCCCCGCGGAGCTGTGGCGGCACCCGGCCGACGCCGAGGTGGCGGCCTTCCTCGGCTACGGCCCCCTCCTGTCGCTGGACCAGGCGCGGGCCCTGGGCTGGCGCGGCGAGGCGGACGCTGGACGGGTGGCGATCGGCCCGGACGGGCTGGTGGACGACCCGGGCGGCACGCTCGTCCCGGTCATCTCGGCGCGGGCCGGACGGGGGCGCTACGAGGTGACCGTCGAGCTTCCCGGCGGGGTCGCGGCCGAGCTGCGAACCCTCGATCCGCCGGGCGCGCAGCTCGCAATCCGGATCGATCCGGAGGGCACCGCTGTCGTCGGATGAGGCCACGTTGACGCCCGAGCCGCGGCTGTGACAAGTTGACGCCAGTTTCTAGCGCCGGAGGCGACACGTGCTGGTGGTCTGTCCCAATCCCACTGTCGACCGGCAGGTGATCCTCGCCGAACTCGAGCCGGGGAACGTCCTGCGCGCCACCGAGAACAAGGCCTTCCCCGCCGGCAAGGCGGTGTCGGCCGCTCGGGGTTCGATGGCCAACGGCGCCCGCCCCGAGGTGCACGTCCTGCTGCCCGAGGAGGGCGCTGACTGGTACGAGGAGGCGCTGCGCACCGAGGGCATGAACGTCACTGCCCACCGCCACCCCGGCGTGCTGCGCGAGACGATCCTGCTCTACGAAGGCTCCGGCCGGGTCACCGTGATCAACGGCAACGGAGCCGACGTGGAGCCGGTGCGCTGGCGCGAGTTCGTCCGTGCGGTCTGCGACCGGATCCTGCCCGGCGGCTGGGTGGTCTGCAGCGGCAGCTTCCCGCCCGGGGTGACGACCGACGACATCACCGACTTCGTCACCCGGGTGGCGCGGGCCGGCGGCAAGCTCGCCCTCGACACCGGCCCGGCCTGGCTGGCGGCAGGGATCGCCGGCCGTCCGGCCCTGATCTCGCCGAACCTCGCCGAAGCCGAGGCCCTGCTGTCCGGCCTGGACGTCCCCGAGCCGGTCGAGCCGGGCGCGGACGCGCTGCACCGCGCCGAGTTGGCGGCGATCAAGCTGCAGTCGCGCGGCGTCCACTACGTCACCGTCACCGCGGGGGCGGCGGGGGTTGCCTGGGCCACCCCCGAGGGCACCGGCAAGCTGCCCGGTATCGAGGTCGAGGTGCGCAATCCGATCGGGGCCGGCGACGCCTTCCTGGGCGGCATGGTGTCGTGGCTCGAGGTGGGCTGGTCCTTCCCTGAGGCGGTCCGCTGGGGGATGGCCACCGCGTGCGCGGCGATCGGGCAGTGGGCACCCGGCGCCGCCTCGGCCGAGGACGCCGCCCGCTACCACGCCCGGCTGGTGCC
>JAEYNS010000139.1 GCA_023412435.1 Actinomycetes bacterium
CCGCGGGCTGCAGGTAGGACACCCTGACCCACTCCAGGCCGTCCACCGCGTCGAGGGCGACCAGCAGGCTCTCGAGGGTGGTGCCCAGATCCTTGCCGTAGGACGAGGAGTTCTCCGAGACCAGGACTACTTCCTTCACGCCGGGCTCGACCAGCCAGCGGGCCTCCGCGACCACCTCGTCGGCGCTGCGCGACAGGTACGAGCCACGGAACCGCGGGATCGCGCAGAAGGCGCATCGCCGGTCGCAGCCGGAGGCGATCTTCAGCGGCGCGGTGGGACGCCCGTCGAGGCGCTTGCGCAGCAGCGGCGGACCGCTGGCAGGGAAGACCCCGAGCCCGCCGTGGCCTGGCACCACCAGCCCGCCGGCGACCTCGCGGCGGGCGGCGGGGGCGACCGGCAGCAGGGTGCGCCGGTCACGGGGGGTGTGCGCGTGGTGCGGCTCCCCGGCCAGGATCCGGCGCAGCCGGGAGGAGATGTCGGCGTAGTCGTCGAAGCCCAGGACGGCGTCCGCCTCGGGCAGCTCGGCGGCCAGTTCGGCACCGTACCGCTCCGCCAGGCAGCCCACCGCGACCACCGACTTCACGGTGCCGGCGTCCTTCAGGTCGGCCGCGGCGAGCAGGGTGTCGATCGAGTCCTTCTTGGCGGCGTCGATGAAGCCGCAGGTGTTGACGACCACCACCTCCGCGCCGGCGGGGTCGTCCACCAGGGCGAAGCCGCCGGCGGCGAGGCGTCCTGCGAGCTCCTCGGAGTCGACATCGTTGCGGGCACAGCCCAGCGAGGCGATGTGGACTGCCGGTTGCGGGGTCATAGCCCCGGAGACTACCGGAGCAGGCTGTGTCACCCCTCGCGCAGGTTCGCCAGCACCTCGTCGAGGTCGTCCGGCTTCACCAGCACCTCGCGCGGCTTGGAGCCCTCGGACGGGCCCACGATGCCGCGGGTCTCGAGGATGTCCATCAGCCGGCCCGCCTTGGCGAACCCGACCCGCAGCTTGCGCTGCAGCATCGAGGTGGAGCCGAGCTGCAGGTTGACCACCAGCTGGGCCGCCTCGAGCACCAGCTCGAGGTCGTCCCCGATGTCCTCGGCGACCGCCCTGCCGGAATCGGCGGGAGCCGTCACGTCCTCGCGGTAGCTCGGCGGCTGCTGCTCGGAGACGTGCTTGACCACTGCCCTGATCTCGGCCTCGGTGACCCAGGCACCCTGGACCCGCAGCGGCTTGGACTGGCCCATCGGCAGGAACAGGCCGTCGCCCTGGCCGACCAGCTTCTCCGCGCCCGGGGTGTCGAGGATGACCCGGGAGTCGACCTGGGAGCTGGTGGCGAACGCGAGCCGGGACGGCACGTTGGCCTTGATCAGGCCGGTCACCACGTCGGTGGATGGCCGCTGCGTCGCCAGCACGAGGTGGATGCCCGCGGCGCGGGCCAGCTGGGTGATCCGCACCACGGAGTCCTCGACGTCGCGGGGGGCCACCAGCATGAGGTCGGCCAGCTCGTCCACGATCACGACGAGGTAGGGGTAGGGGGCCAGCACCCGCTCCGAGCCGGGCAGCGGCTTGGCCTGGCCGGAGAGCACGGCCCGGTTGAAGTCGTCGACGTGGCGGAAGCCGAAGTGGGCCAGGTCGTCGTAGCGGGCGTCCATCTCCCGCACCACCCACTGCAGCGCCTCCGCGGCCCGCTTGGGCGAGGTGATGATCGGCGTGACGAGATGCGGGATGCCCTCGTAGTGGGTGAGCTCCACCCGCTTGGGGTCGACCATGATGAGGCGCACCTCGTCCGGCGTGGAACGCATCAGGATCGAGGTCACCAGCGAGTTCACGAAGCTGGACTTGCCCGAGCCGGTGGCGCCGGCCACCAGGAGGTGCGGCATCTTGGCGAGGTTCGTCACCACGTAGCCGCCCTCGACGTCCTTGCCCAGGCCGATGGTCAGCGGATGGTGGTCGTTGCGCGCACGATTGGAGCGCAGCACGTCGCCGAGGGAGACGATCTCCTTGTCCGCGTTGGGGATCTCGATCCCGATCGCCGACTTGCCGGGGATCGGGGAGAGGATCCGGACGTCGGCCGAGGCCACCGCGTAGGCGATGTTCTTCTCCAGCCGGGTCACGGTCTCCACCTTCACCGCGGTGCCGAGCTCGACCTCGTACCGGGTGACCGTCGGGCCGCGGGTGTAGCCGGTGACGGTCGCGTCGATCTCGAACTGGCGCAGCACCTCGCTGAGCCTGCTCACCACGGCGTCGTTGACCTGGCTGCGGGCCTTGGGCAGCGAACCGGGCTTGAGGATCGCGGCGTCCGGCAGGGTGTAGACGACATCGCCCGACAGCGGCGGCTGGGCGGCGCGCAGCGGTGCCGACGAGATCGACGGGGCGACCACATCAGGCCTGGGCTTGCCGGCGACCACCGGCGCGGGCGGGTCGACCGGCTGGGTCGCCTCGAGGTCGACCGGGTCGAGTTCGGGGTCGTCGCCCACGACGGGGGTGCTGAACGCCTCATCACGGGTGAACTCGGTGGGCTCGGCCGGCTTGGGCGCGAGCTTCTCGCGGACGGCCGCGAACCGGCTGCCGAGTTCGTGCACGGGTATGCCGAGCACCACCAGGACACCGAAGGCGGCCACCAGCACCAGGATCGGAACCGCCAGCCACACGCTGACCAGGTCGACCAGGAACGAGGACGAGAAGAAGCCGAGGAAGCCACCCGCCTCGCGCACCAGTTCCGGCTGCGAGCCGCGCGGCACCCCGTGGGCGATGTGGATCAGCCCGAGGACGCCGAGCAGGACGGTCGCCCAACCGATCGCCTGTCGGCCGCCCGGGCCGTTGCGGTCGGGGTGGCGAAGGGTGCGCCAGGCCATCCACACGGCCACCACAGGGACGGCGTAGGCGAAGCTGCCGACTACTGTCGCCACGGCCACGCGGATCCAGCCGCCGGCGGCTCCCGGCAGACCGAACCAGAACTCCCCCGCCACCACGAGGCCGAGGACGAGCAGCGCCAGCCCTGCGCCGTCGCGACGGTGGGCGGGGTCGAGGTCGCGGGCAGAGGTGCCGACAGCGCGGGCGAGCTTGCCCACCACCGTCGCGAGCCCCCGCCAGAAGCCCGCGATGCCGCGTCCGATGCCCGACAACAGGCGGCTCAGGCCGGAGGGTTCGGCAGGGCGCCCCCTGCCGGTCGTGCGGGCGGGGGTCTTCTTGCTTCCTGACGCTCGGGGGGCCGTCGTCGTCCGGGTGGACGCGTTGCTCCGGCTCCGCGAGGGGGAAGACGCGCGGGTCGCCATGGTCGAAGGCTAAGGGATTCGCCGCTCATCAGCGGCGTTGGCGCGCCGCGGGGGGTACAACTCCCCCCGGGCGTTCCACCAACTTCTGCCAGCCACCGGGGCCGGCTGCCCCATCTGCCGGCCAGGGTCGCTGGGGGGCAGAAGTTGACCGAGCCGATGTCAGCCGGTGAAGTGCGTCCAGCCGGTGGAGCCGGTCCACTGCGCACCGTCCACCAGCACAGTCGGGTCGCCGGCGGCGACGGTGCCGATCACCGTCCAGCCGTCCGGTACCCGGC
>JAEYNS010000183.1 GCA_023412435.1 Actinomycetes bacterium
CATCCAGGCCGAGGGCGTCGGGGTCTGCGTCAAGCACTTCGTCGGCAACGAGTCGGAGACCCTGCGCACCGAGTACCTGGCCCGGATGGACCAGCGGACCCTGCGCGAGGTCTACCTGGCGCCCTTCGAGCACATCGTGCGCGAGTCGCGGCCGTGGAGCCTGATGGCCGCGTACAACCGGCTCGACGACACCGTGGAGTCGGCTCCTGCGGTGGCCCACCACGGGTTGCTGACCGGCGTCCTCAAGGACGAATGGGGCTTCGACGGCGCGGTCATCAGCGACTGGACGGCCGCGCGCAGCACCGTCGAGCCGGCGTTGGGGGGACTCGACTTGGTGATGCCCGGACCGGCGGGGCCGTGGTCGCAGGGGCAACTGCTGGCCGCGGTCACCAGCGGCGCGGTGCCCGAGGAGGTCATCGACGACAAGGTGCTGCGGCTGCTGCTGCTGGCCAGCCGGGTGGGCAAGCTGGACGGCTACCCCGAGCCGGTGCCCGCGGCGGCGGTGACCGACGCCGACCGGCTGATCCGTCACCTCGCCGGCCGCGCGGTGGTGGTGCTCGCCGACGCCGACGGTTCGCTGCCGGTCGCCGACCCGCTCGGGGTCGACTCGATAGCGCTGATCGGCCCCAACGCCGTCGAGCCCTTCGTCCAGGGCGGCGGCTCGGCGCTGGTCAACCCCACCGCCGTCCAGGCTGCGGCCGAGGCCTTCGCCGCCGCCTTCCCCTCCGCTCGGGTCACCCTGAGCCGGGGTGCCCATTCCCGGGTCACCCCGCCGGCCGCCGCCGATCAGCGGCTGGTCGACCCGGTGACAGGGACGTCCGGCGCCCTCGTCCAGCTCCTGGCCGCCGACGGCGCGGTGGTCGAGGAACGCAGGGGCGTCGGCGCCGCCATCTACTGGCGCGGCGGGCTGCCCGCAGGGGCCACCCGGGTCCGGCTGCGTGCCGACCTGATCCTCGACGAGGAGGGTGAGCACTGGGTCGGGTTCGGCACCCCCGGCGCCCACCGGGTGTGGGTCAACGGCGAGCAGGTGTGGGCGGACGATACCGAGCTGACGGGCGGTGAGGTGCTGCTGCGCACCCTGCATCACGCCCCCGCCTTCCACGGGGTGACCGTCGCAGGTCCGGGGGTGGCCCACCTCGTGGCCGAGGCGCAGCTGTTCCGTGACACCGACTGGGACACCTTCGCCAGGGCTGTCGTCCACCATCTGCCCCCCGAGCCCGGACCCGAGGAACTGCTCGCCGAGGCGGTCGCCGCGGCCACCGCCGCCGATCTGGCGGTGGTGGTGGTCGGCACCAACGACCAGGTCGAGTCGGAGGGCTTCGACCGCCCGGACCTCGACCTGCCGGGCCGCCAGAACGACCTGGTCGAGGCGGTGCTGGACGCCCGCCCGGACGCGGTCGTCGTGGTGAACGCGGGCGCCCCCGTGGTGCTGCCCTGGCTGGACCGTGCGCGCACGGTGCTGTGGGGCTGGTTCGGTGGCCAGGAGGGGTTGCGCGGGGTGGCTGACGTGCTCTCCGGGATCACCGAGCCGACCGGACGACTGCCCTGGACGCTGCCCGCCCGCTACGCGGACGTCCCGGTGCCGGACGCCATCCCTGTCGGTGAGGACCTGGTGGTCGACTACGCCGAGGGGATCGACGTCGGGTACCGCGGCTGGTTGCGGGCCGGCCGCACCCCTGCCCGTCCGTTCGGCTTCGGGCTCGGCTGGACCACCTGGTCGTACGGCAGCCCGCGGGTCGCCGCCGATGCCGACGACGTCCGGGTCGAGGTGGAGATCACGAACACGGGGCCGCGAGCCGGACGCGAGACGGTGCAGGTCTACCTGTCCGGGCCGGACGCGGGCCCCGTCCGCCCGGTGCGCTGGCTGGCGGGCTTCACCGGCGTGCAGGCGGCGCCCGGGCAGACCGTGACCGCGTCCGTCGACGTGCCGGCGCGGGCCTTCCAGGTCTGGGACGCCGCAGCCGGCGCCTGGACCACCCCGGCGGGGGAGTACCGGCTGGTCGTCGCCCACGACCTCGCCGACCACCGGGGGAGCGTCACCGTCGGCCGGTGAGCATCGCGGTCAGCCGCGGGCGATCCGGGTGAGCTCGTCCAGGCCGGCGTCCAGCTCGGGATCCTCGGTGCGCAGGTCGGGATGGGCCTCGAAGGTCGCCACGATCTCGCGCGCCCCCGCGGCGAACGGGACGCGCTGGGCGAAGCCGGGCCGCAGTTCGCGCACCTTGGAGTTGTCGAAGACGACCGAGTGGGCCTTGTCGCCGAGCAGGCCGGGCCCCAGATCGGGGAGGACCCGGGCGATCGTCTCGCTCGCGACGTGCACCAGCTCGACATCGGGCACCCCTGCCGCCGTGGCGAGCTGCCGCGCGATCGCGTCCCAGGGCAGGACCTCGTCGCCGGTGATGTGGTAGGTCTCCCCGATCGCCGCGGGCCGGGCCAGCAACCCGGCGTAGCTGTAGGCGAAGTCGGTGGCATGGGTGAGCGTCCACAAGCTGGTGCCGTCGCCGTGGACGACCATCGGCTTGCCTGCCCGCGCCCTCGCCAGCTGTCGCCAGCCACCGTCCAGCGGCACCCGGAAACCGTCGTAGGTGTGGGAGGGGCGCACGATCGTGACCGGGTAGCCGTCGGCGCGGTACCGCGCGGTGAGGAGTTCCTCGCAGGCGATCTTGTCGCGCGAGTACTGCCGGAACGGGTTGCGGACCGGCGAGGACTCCCGGATCGGCAGCGACCCGACCGGCTTGGCGTAGACCGAGGCCGAGGATGTGAACAGGTACTGCCCGACCCGTCCGGCCAGCAGGTCGAGGTTGCGCGCCAGCCGGTCGGGGGTGAAGCTCATGAAATCGGCCACCGCGTCGAACGCGCGGCCTGCGAGCGCGTCGGCCACCGCCGCCGTGTCGTCGAGGTCCGCGCGCAGTTCCTCCACCCCGTCCGGAAGCGGACGCAGGGTCGCGCTCCGTCCGCGGTTCGGCACGCTCACGCGGTAACCGAGGCCGACGGCCTCCCGCACGCAGGCCGCACTGATGGTTCCGGTGCCCCCGATGAACAGCACGCTGGGTTCCATGCCCACCTCCTGGTCGCCGGCGGTGCGCCGTCGCCCGCCGAACCCAGTCTGGCGCATCCCTCGCGTCCTCGTCCGCGCACGCAGTCCGACGTGCGCCCGGCGAGGCCGCGGATCTCGTCGAGGGCCGTGGGCATGGCGGTCGCGCGGTGCCGTGTCGCGTATGGGGTCGCCGTCCACCCACAGAGCCGCTCAGCGACCTCTGCCGGCGGGGGTGGCTGAACTGACCCGCCCGGAAACCGGTAGGTGATCGCGAGCCGAGGGAGCATTGCCCTCGAGGGCCCATCAGCAACCGGCTTCGGGAGAGGGCCGGGGCCGGGGGTTCGCACTGGCGGGTTGGACCTGAGGCCCCCAGCGGTCGATGGTTGCGCCCGGTGCGGCTGGACACCGGCGGGTGCGGACCGTTATCGAACTGCAACCGTCGAGCTTGTCGGATGGACTTGACGCTGAGAGCGCTCTCAGCGTTGAATGGGAGCGCTCTCAGAGCTGCCCCTCGTGTGGGGGGCTCAGCGCGGTAGTCCACTGACGAAGGAGTCCAGATGCGCTCTCAATCCCTGCTGCGAGGAACGGCTGCCGCCGCAGTCGCAGCATTCATGCTGGTCGGCTGCTCGACCCCGGCACCGGCTCCGAGCCCGACGGAGCCCGGCGCGTCCGAGCCCGCCAGCTCGGCTCCCGCCGAGAAGATCACCCTCACCGTCTCGGTGTTCAACGAGATGGGCTACGAGAACGTGATCGCCGGCTACACCGAACTCAACCCGAACGTCGAGGTCAAGCTCGATCGTGCGGCGACCTCCGACGAGGCCCGCGAGAAGTACATGACCGGTCTGGCCGCCGGCTCCGGCATGGCCGACGTGGCCGCTGTCGAGGTCGACTGGCTGCCGGAGATCATGGAGAACGCCGACCTGCTGACCGACCTCACCAGTGACTCGGTGAAGGGCCGCTGGCTCGACTGGAAGGTCGCCCAGGCGACCACCCCCGACGGCAAGCTGGTCGGCTACGGCACCGACATCGGCCCCGAGGGCGTCTGCTACCGCGCCGACCTGTTCGAGAAGGCCGGTCTCCCGACCGACCGCGACGAGGTCGCCAAGGCGCTCGGCAGCACCTGGGATGACTACTTCAACCTGGGCAAGCAGTTCGTCGCCAAGTCCGACTCCGCCTGGTTCGATTCCGCTGACGCGATCTTCCAGGGCATGGTGAACCAGCTCGAGAACCCGTTCTCGTCGACCATGCCGGAGGAGACCCTCATCCCGCTCGAGGAGAACACCCAGATCAAGTCGATCTACGACCAGATCATCAAGGCCGCCCAGGACGACAAGCTGTCGGCGAACCTTCAGCAGTGGCAGCCCGACTGGCAGAACGCCTTCCAGAACAACGGCTTCGCCACCATGCTGTGCCCGGGCTGGATGCTCGGTGTCATCGAGGGCAACGCCAAGGGCGTCGAGGGCTGGGACATCGCCCCGGCATTCCCCGGCGGCGGCGGCAACTGGGGCGGCTCCTTCCTGACCGTTCCGGCGCAGGGTGCGCACGTCGAGGAGGCCAAGAAGCTGGCCGACTGGATGACCGCTCCCGAGCAGCAGATCAAGGCCTTCAAGGACAAGGGCACCTTCCCGAGCCAGGTCGAGGCCCTCACCAGCCAGGACCTGCTCAGCGTGACCAACGCGTTCTTCAACGACGCCCCGACCGGCCAGATCCTCGCTGACCGCGCCAAGGCCGTCACCGTGGTTCCGTTCAAGGGCCCGAACTACTTCGCGTACCGGGCCGCCATCTCCAACGCGATCAACCGTGTGGACGTCGACAAGTCGGCCAACGCGGCTGACTCGTGGGCGACTGCCGCCGCGGACATCAAGGCACTCGGCTAAGTTCACCTGTTGAAGGCCGGGATCAGGGCTCTGCGCCCTGGTCCCGGCCCCGCCACCCTTTGCCGTCCCGCGTCGGAGGAGTCCCGTGACCACACACACCGCGCCGGCCCCGATGTCCTGGCGCACCCGGCTGAGCCGATGGGACGTCAAGTCGGCGCCCTACCTCTACATCGCGCCGTTCTTCCTGTTGTTCGCCCTGGTCGGCGCCTTCCCGCTGCTGTACACCGCCTTCGTCTCCGTCCACGAGTGGGGCCTGGTCACCGGGAACAAGGGCTTCATCGGCCTCGAGAACTACGCCTACGTCCTCGACCAGCCCCGGTTCTGGCAGGCGCTGGGCAACACCTTCAGCATCTTCGTGCTCTCCTCGGTCCCCCAGATCATCCTCGCGACCATCATCGCCGCCGTTCTGGACGCCAACCTGCGCGCCAAGACCTTCTGGCGGATGGGCGTCCTCGTGCCCTACGTGGTGGCGCCGGTGGCGGTGGGCCTGATCTTCAACCAGATGTTCGCCGACCAGTCCGGTCTGGTGAACGCGGTACTGACCAGCATCGGGCTGGATCCGATCAGCTGGCACGGCCAGTCCTTCCCGTCCCATGTCGCGATCGCGACCATGGTGAACTTCCGCTGGACCGGTTACAACGCCCTGATCATCCTTGCCGCCATGCAGGCCATCCCGCGCGACGTGATCGAAGCCGCCGTCGTGGACGGGGCCTCGCGGATCCGCACCTTCTTCTCGATCACCATCCCGCTGCTGCGGCCCACGCTGATCTTCGTGATCCTCACCTCGACCATCGGCGGCCTGCAGATCTTCGACGAGCCGCGGATGTTCGACCAGATCGGACTTGGCGGCAACGACCGGCAGTGGATGACGATCACCATGTACATGTACGAGCTCGGCTGGAACAGCCAGCGCAGCTTCGGTCGCGCCGCGGCGGTGGCCTGGATCCTCTTCATCGTCATCGTGGTGTTCGCCCTGATCAACTACTACCTGACCAGCCGGATCTCCAGCACCGGATCGGCCAACCCCAACGCCCGCACGGCTCGCCGCACCCGGAAGGGAGGCGCCCGATGAGCGCCACCACCGACATGTCGATCCCGATGATCGAGCAGATCGCGGGCAAGGGCGCTGCCCGGGCCGCGCGGCGCAAGCGCGGCCTCGACCAGGGCGTCCGCAAGCCGGGCTGGGTGACCTACGTGCTGCTGGGGATCATCCTCCTGATCTCGGCGTTCCCGCTGTACTACGCCTTCCTGCTGGCCTCCACCAACGCCGGCTACATCGCGCAGAACCCGATTCCGTCGCTGATCCCGCAGGGGGAGCTGGTCGCCAACGTCACCCGCGTGCTCAGCTCGGACATCAAGTTCTGGCAGGCGGTCCTCAACTCGATCATCATCGCCGTGGTGACCTCCGTGACGGTCGTGTTCTTCTCCACCCTCGCCGGGTTCAGCTTCTCCAAGCTCACCTTCCGCGGCCGCAACGGCCTGCTGGCCTTCGTGATCGGCACCATGGCCGTCCCGACCCAGCTCGGCATCATCCCGCTGTTCATCGTGATGGCCCAGCTCGGTCTGGTCCGCAATGTGCTGGCCGTCATCATTCCCGGCCTGGTCACCGCCTTCGGCGTGTTCTGGATGACCCAGTACCTGTCCGAGGCGCTGCCCTTCGAACTGGTCGAAGCCGCCCGGGTCGACGGCTGCTCGATGATCAGGACCTTCTGGCACGTCGCCCTGCCCGCCGCCCGGCCGGCGGCGGCGATGCTGGCGCTGTTCACCTTCGTGGCGTCCTGGACCAACTTCTTCTGGCCCTTCGTCGTGCTGGGCTCGGCGAATCCGACCCTGCCGGTCGCCCTGCAGTTGCTCCAGGCGTCCTACTTCAAGGACATGGCCCTGATCATGGCCGGTGTCGTGCTCGCCACCGTCCCGCTGCTCATCGTGTTCATCTTCGCGGGCAAGCAGTTGGTGTCGGGCATCATGCAGGGTGCCGTGAAGGGATGACGAAACTCACCTTCCCGGCGGGGTTCCTGTGGGGCACTGCCACCTCGGCCTACCAGATCGAGGGCGCCGTGGACGTCGACGGTCGCCGGCCCTCGATCTGGGACACCTTCTGCGAGGTGCCGGGCGCCATCGCCGACGGCGACGACGGTCGGCTGGGCGTCGACCACTACCGCCGCTACCGCGAGGACGTCGCCCTGATGGCCGACCTCGGGTTCAACACCTATCGGTTCAGCGTCAGCTGGCCGCGGGTCCTCAACGACGGCGTGGTGAACACCGCGGGGATGGACTTCTACTCCCGGCTCGTCGACGAGTTGCTCGGCGCCGGGATCACCCCGTGGCTGACCCTGTACCACTGGGACCTGCCGGAGGCTCTGCCCGGCGGCTGGACCAACCGTGACACCGCTGAGCGGTTCGCCGAGTACGCCCTCGCGATGCACGACCGGCTGGGTGACCGGGTCCAGAACTGGACGACGCTCAACGAGCCGTGGTGCTCGTCGTTCCTGAGTTACGCCGCCGGCGAGCATGCCCCCGGCCACACCGACAAGGTGGAGTCCGTCCGCGCGATGCACCACCTGCTGCTGGCCCACGGCCTGGCGACCAGGGCGCTGCGCGAGGCCGGCGGGGAGGACCTGCGGCTCGGTATCACGCTGAACTTCGGCCCGGTGATCCCGGCCAGCGACGACCCGGCCGACCTCGACCTGGTGCGTCGGGTGGACGGCACCAACAACCGCGTCTTCGTCCACCCGGTCTTCACCGGCGAGTACCCCGCCGACGTCCGGGAGGACCTCGCGCCGTGGTGGCCGGACGACCTGGTCGCCGACGGCGACCTGGCCACGATCGCCACCCCGATCGACGTCCTCGGCGTGAACTACTACTCGACCAACATGATGCGCGCGGCCCGTCCGGGGGAGCAGGCCGGTCCCCGGATCGTGCGCGGACGGCAGCTCGCCACCCCGCACATCACGGCGCCGGACGCGGTGTGGGTGTCCCGCGGCCTGCCGCAGACCGCCATGGGCTGGGACGTCGACCCCGACGGCCTGCGGAAGCTGCTGCTGTGGCTGCACACCACGTACACGGGTCCGGCCCAGACGGCCCTCGTGATCACCGAGAACGGCGCGGCCTACCCCGACGAGCCCGGCCCGGACGGCACGATCGACGACCAGGACCGGATCGGCTACGTCCGTGACCACCTGGCCGCCGTCCACGCGGCGAACGCCAAGGGAGCCGACGTCCGGGGCTACCTGCAGTGGTCGCTGATCGACAACTTCGAGTGGGCCTTCGGCTACGCGAAGAGGTTCGGCATCGTGGCGGTCGACGAGAATCTGAACCGGACCCCGAAGGCGAGCGCCCACTGGTACAGCTCCGTGGTGCGAACCGGCGAGCTGGACGTCTAGGAGGCCGACCATGGCGCATACCATCAACGGGGCCGATCGGCTCCTCCCGACCCTGGACGATGTCGCGCGCGTCGCCGGGGTGTCGCGCGCCACCGTCTCACGGGTGGTCAACGGCGGGCGGTTGGTGTCGCCTGAGACCTCACAAGCGGTTACCCGGGCCATCGCCGAGCTTGGCTACCAGCCCAACCAGGCCGCCCGTGCGCTGGTCACCCGCCGGGCGGGCGCTGTGGCCGTGGTGGTGCCGGAGACGGACGAGCGGGTCTTCTCCGACCCGTTCTTCCCGCAGGCCTACCACGGCGCGCTGACGGCGTTCAGCGGGGTCGACACCCAGGTGCTGCTCGCGATGGCGCCGCCGGGGGAGAGCGCCCACCGGATGGCGCGCTACCTCGACAGCGGACACATCGACGGCGCGATCGTGTTGTCGCACCACGGCCCCGAACTCGCCCGCGAGCTGGCCAAGAGCGCGCACCCCGCGGTCTTCATCGGCGACCCGGGAGTGCCGGGGTTGCCCTTCGTCGAGCTCGACCAGGTCAACGCGGCGATCACCGCCACCCGGCACCTGATCGAGCGCGGGGCGACCCGGATCGCCACCGTGACCGGTCCGATGGACATGAACGCCGCCACCGAGCGGTTGCGCGGCTTCGAGATGGCGATGGCCGAGGCCGGGCTCACCGCCGTCGGTGTGGCGCAGGGCGACTTCACGGTCCGCGGCGGCGAGCGGGCCGCCAACGAGCTGCTGGAGATGGCGCCCGACCTCGACGCCGTGTTCGTGGCGTCCGACCTGATGGCCGCCGGTGTCCTGCGGGTGCTGCGCCGGTCCGGTCGCAAGGTGCCCGACCAGGTGAGGGTGGTCGGCTTCGACAACTCCTCGGCAGCCGTCGAGACCTCGCCGATGCTCACCACGATGACGAACCCCGCCGGCGAGCTGGCGCGGATCGCGGGCGAGATGCTGCTGGGCCTGCTCTCGGGTGCAGCGCCGGAGGGCCCGGTCATCCTGACCAGTCAACTCGTCCGGCGCAACTCGGCCTGAACGCCCTCGGTGGAGCACACTGGGGACAATGACTGAGGTCTCGCCCCGTTCCAGCCGGCCGCTCAACGCCGCCTGGCTGGGTGGCGTGTGCGCTGGTCTGTCCGACCACCTGGGCTGGTCGCCGCTGGTGCTGCGGGTGCTGTTCGTGGTGCTGGCCACCACTCGCCTGGTGGGGGTCGGGTTGTACCTCGTGCTGTGGCTGGTGATGCCGCGCGGCACCACCCAGCGCGCTGCCCCGGGGATCGAGGCGGCCACCCGCACCGGGATGCGTTCGGTGACCAGCGAACTGCGTCCGGTCGACTACGGGGTGGCAGGGGCGCTGGCCCTGCTCGGGATCGGTCTGGCGTGGATCATCCAGACCAGCCCCTGGGCGCTCGACCCGCTGCTGCTCGCCGCCGGGCTGCTGGTCGCGGGCGGGATCGGCGTGATCTGGTGGCAGGCCGACCAGGCCTCGGCGCGCGAGGTGCGCAGGGGTACCAGCCTGCGACGCTGGCTGGAGCCGTTGATGGCGCACTGGACGACCATCGCGACGATAGTGGTAGGACTCGTGGCGATCGGGATCGGGATCGCGCTGTTCGTCGCCACGCAGCCGATGTCGGAGTTCGGCCGGACGGTGCTGGTGCTCGGCTCGGCGGTCGCCGCCCTCGTGCTCGTCAGCCTGCCGTGGATCCTGCGGGTCCGCCAGTCGCTGGCCCAGGCCCGCGACGACAAGCTGCTGGCCGATGCCAGGGCCGACATGGCGGCCCACCTGCACGACTCGGTGCTGCAGACGCTCGCCCTGATCCAGCGCCAGGCCAAGGACCCGCGCGCCGTGGTGGGGCTGGCCCGGCGCCAGGAGCGGGAGCTGCGGCAGTGGCTGTACGGCGAGACCACCGATGAGGCGACGCTGAGCCAGGCGCTGACCGCGTCCGCCCTCGATGTGGAGACCGACCACGGGATCGACGTCGACCTGGTGACCGTGGGCGACTGCGACCTGACCGCGGACGTGACAGCGGTGGTGCGGGCGGCCCGCGAGGCGATGGTGAACGCCGCCCGGCACGCCGGGGTGGAGCGGGTCGACGTCTACGCCGAGGTCGACCAGGACCAGGTGAGCGTCTTCGTCAGGGACCGCGGGGTCGGGTTCGACCCCGCCAACATCGACCCGGACCGGATGGGGATCCGCGGTTCCATCGTCGAGCGGGTCCGCAGGGCGGGCGGCCGGGCGATAATCAGGTCGAGCCCCGGCGAGGGGAGCGAAGTGAGACTGGAGCTGCCGAGATGACTGAAGACACCGAAGCTACCGAGCGTCCCGCCGCTGCCTGGCGCGTGGTGGTGGTCGACGACCACGCCATGTTCCGCAGCGGGGTGCGCCACGACATCGGCTCGCGGGTCCAGATCGTCGGTGAGGCCGAGGACGTCCCGACCGCGGTGGCGGCGATCATCGCGCACACCCCCGACGTGGTGCTGCTGGACGTGCACCTGCCCGGCGGTGGCGGCGTGGAGGTGCTGAAGCAGGTGCTCGCCACCCAGCCGGATGTCCGCTTCCTCGCGCTCAGCGTCTCCGACGCCGCCGAGGACGTGATCGGCGTGATCCGGGCCGGTGCCCGCGGCTACGTCACCAAGTCGATCTCGGCCGACGAGCTGATCGAGGCGATCGGACGGGTGGCGACCGGCGACGCCGTGTTCTCGCCGCGGCTGGCAGGCTTCGTGCTCGATGCCTTCTCCGGCACCATCGACGTCGCCAGCATCGACGAGGACCTCGACCGGCTCTCCCAGCGGGAGCGCGAGGTGCTGCGGCTGATCGCCCGCGGCTACGCCTACAAGGAGATCGCCCGGGAGCTGTTCATCTCGATCAAGACCGTCGAGACCCACGTCTCCAGCGTGCTGCGCAAGCTCCAGCTCTCCAACCGCCACCAGCTCACGCGCTGGGCCACCGACCGCAAGCTGGTCTGAGCCACCGGGGACGGTTCCCCGGCTCACGGGACGGACCCGCGGCCCGATCACTGGACAGTTGTGGCCGTCCTCGGCCACAACCGTCCACCGTGCCGGAGGACGACGCCACCCCGGACGGCAGCAGACCCGACC
>JAEYNS010000020.1 GCA_023412435.1 Actinomycetes bacterium
GAGCAGCCGCCCGACGGTCTGCCGCGACACGAACAACCGCTTGGCCACCTGCTCCTGGGTCAATCCGTCGCCGTGGTAGAGCCAGGCCGCGCGCACCACGAGGTCGAGGTCGTTGGGAGAGGAGGAGAGAACCATGTCTGGACCCTAGCCAGCCGCGCGATCGGAGGCGCCCGACCCGCCCGTTTCGCGGGCACGGCGCCCGGTCTCGGGGCTCACGTGTACCAGAGGTCGAGATAGGAGGCGACGATCCGCTGCATCCCGCCCAGCACCACGTGGTTGCGCCACGAGCTGGTGAAGTACTCGATGTCAGCAGGGCCGGACAGCGGCACGTGCGGCCCGAGCAGCCCCTCGTCGGACAGTTCGACGGCGGCGCTGCCGGCGACCGCGTCGGCGTTCTTGAGCATGGCGCGCAGCAGCAGGGGGCTGGTGTCCCTTTCGAGCGTCGTCCAGATGTTCACCTTGCAGACGCCGTCGTCGAACAGGCTCGCCAGTTGCGGCACCGGCACGCTGGACGCACCGTGCAGCACGAGGCGGGGGCCGATCCGCCCGGAGATCGCGCGGGCAGCCTCGGGCACGTAGCGAAGGTCGGACGCCGAGGCCCGGTGCTCGGTCCCGAGGTTGGCCACCACCATGTCGACGCCGGTCCGTTCGACGAACTCCACGGCGCGCTCCGGTGAGGTCAGCTCACCGCGAACCTCTCCCGTGGCGTCCACGATCTCGTCGGCGGCACCCTCGACCAGCACCTCCGCTCCGTGCCGGGCGACGAACCCGGCGGTGGCCTCGAGGTTCACCTGCCAGGGGGCGTGCGACGCGTCGAACATCACCGACGAGAACCGGGACAGGTCCCCGTCCAGCCACGCCGCGTCGTCGTCGTACTGGCCATGGTCGAAGTGGGTGAGCACGTCCACGTCGGGGTAGTCCCCGTCCGGCCGGGCGAGCACCTCGCAGTCACCGAGGAACAGCCGTAGGCCGGTCTCGGGATTGCGGCTGCCGGCGTAATGGACTGCCTGCGCCCGGTGGGAGTAGCGCCCCGTCATGGCGATCGTCACCGGCACCCTGACCCCCAGCTGCTCGGCCTTGGCCTGGCAGGCCGCGAGCACCGCCTCGATGGTGGTCTGGTTCTCCGCGCAGAAGGTGGGGACCACCCAGCGCCGCTCGGCGGCGGCGCGGTAGAGCTCCACCACCTGGTCCTTGCCCAGCACGATCGGCATTCGAGGTGTTCCTGTCCTGGTCGGCCCGCGTTACAGCACGCGGGAGGGTTCGAAGGTGTGGTCCAGCAGCGCGAGCTGGGCGGCAACGTCCAAGCCGTCGGCGAGCGCGGCCAGCTGGTCGGCGAGCAGCGCGCGGCGCGGGTCGTCCAGCAGGTCCGCCAGTGCCTCGTCGAGGTGGGACCAGAGCCGGTCGTGGTCCCAGCCGTCCTGCCGCATGAGCAGGGTGCCGGCGGCGGCGATCGCCAGCGAGAGGTGACGGGTGGCCAGGCCCTGGCCCGCGGCCAATCGGTACGCCCCGAGCAACCGGTCGCCCGCCGCGAGCTTGCGCTCCAGGTCGCGCGCCACCCGCTCGGTGGTGTCGGCGAGTGCCCGGTTGCCGAACCTGTGCAGCAGGTCGTCGATGTGGTCGACCAGCGGTCCGGGGGCGACGCCGTAGTGCGCTGCGAGCGCGAGCGCCGCCTCCAGCATCGCCGCGCGCACCAGGTAGCGCAGCTCCGGCCGCCCGACCGCCTGCCAGACCAGGTCCAGCCCCAGCAGCCGGCCCAGACAGGCGGTGAGGCAGTGGCCCATGTTGTGCACGTAGAGCTTGCGGTCGCCGTAGTAGGAGAACGGCACCGTCGGGTCGGCCACCAGGCCGGGGATCGCGAGCGGCTCGCCCCGCACCGCCGCGGAGTCGTAGGGCAGCAGCTGGTACGGCTCAACCCGCACCAGGGTGGGCTCGGCCTCGCGCACCGCCGGGTCCGGCAGCGGGATCATCCGTCCGATCGAGGTCTCCAGCAGCCCCACCTGAGCTGCCAGCGTCTCCGCAGGGACGTCCGGCAGCCGCTCGGCGAGCAGGTCGCGCATCACCGTCGCGCACTCGTGGACGTTCTCGGCGAGCAGGATGTTGAGCGGGGGCCTGCCGACGGCGATCCGTCGCCGCACGGCTTCGGCGAGGGTGTCTGCCACCGCCGGCAGCACGCGTCCTCCCACGCTCGTGGCGGCGAGGTCGGCGGCGACCAGTGCGGAGACGGCGCGAGTCGTGTCCCGGGCGTCGATGGCGGTCACCGGGCCCACGGTCCGGCGTCGGCTGATGGTGTCGCCGAGGATCACCTGCGGGTACTCACCCTGGCTCGCCAGCGCAGCCACCAGCACCGGGTCGACATCGAGGAAGGTCACCGACCAACCGGCATCGCAGAGCAATTGCCCCAGGAAGCCGCGGCCGACAGCGCCCGCGCCGAAGATCACCGCCTGCTGCACGCCACCTCCCGAGCCGTCGTCGATCACCTCAGTTCTAGGGGTCATGACCCTCCGCCACAACTCGGTTCGGGACCTTCGGGCAAATGCCCATCCGGCGCGTGACTTCGCCAAACTCCCGGTCTCCGCGGCTCGCCGTGGCCATTTCGCAACGAAGTCTGAGCAAATGCTCACGTCCTGCACATCTGCTTGCAGGCTCCCGCCGGGCTTCATAGCCTCCGTGCGTGAGGGTGTCAGTCCCGGCACGACGACGTGCGACGGAAGGTTGCCAAATGACGGGAGAGGTGAGCGCCGGCGCGGTGGTGCCCCGGCTGTCGGTGCAGGGGGTGTCGAAGAGCTTCGAGGCGATCCAGGCGCTGCGCGATGTCTCCTTCGACCTCGCCCCGGGGGAGATCCACGCGCTGGTCGGCGAGAACGGCGCCGGCAAGTCGACCCTTGTCGGCGTGATCACGGGGCTGCGCCAGCCCGACGCCGGACGGGTGCTGCTGAACGGCGCCGAGGTCAGGTTCCACAACCCGCTCGAAGCGCGCGCCCACGGGGTCGCCGCCGTGTTCCAGGACCCCAACCTGTTCCCCCACCTCTCGATCGCCGAGAACATCGTCACCGGTGCCTACCCGCGCAAGGGCATGCTGCTCGACCGCACCGCGATGCGGAAGCTCGCCCGCACCAAGCTCGAGCAACTCGGGTTCGACCTCGACCCGGACCGGCTCGTCGCCGAACTCACGGTCGCCGAGGCACAGTTCGTCGAGATCGCGCGGGCCGTCGAGCCCGGACTGCAGCTGCTGATCCTCGACGAGCCGACCAGCGCGCTCACGCCGTCCGAGGCCGGACGGCTCTACACGATGGTGGAGTCGCTGAAGGCGGCCGGCACCACCGTCATCTGGATCTCGCACCGGATGGACGAGATCCGCCGGCTCGCCGACACCATCACCGTGTTGCGCGACGGCCAGCACGTCGTCACCGCGCCGGCCGCCGAACTCGACGACGACGCCATGATCAAGGCGATGGTCGGCCGCACCGTCGCCCTGCAGCGGGTTCCGCGCACCGAGCCGCTGGGGCCGGTCCGCCTTCGGGTGCGCGACCTCAGCCTCGCCGGCACCTTCGCCGACATCTCCTTCGACGTCGCCGAGGGCGAGATCGTGGCGATCGCAGGCCTGGTCGGCTCGGGCCGCTCCGAGATCCAGCAGGCGATCTTCGGCCTGAGCCCCCACGTGACCGGCACCGTCGAGGTGGACGGCAAGGCGGTCAGGCCCGACAGCCCTGCGACGATGGCCAGACGCGGCGTGGTCTACCTGCCGGAGGCCCGCGACGCCGAGGGTGTCATCTCGTCGATGAGCATCCAGGCCAACATCGCCCTTCCCAGCCTCCGCTCGCTCGCCACCGCCGGCTTCGTCGACCCCCGCAAGGAGCGCGGGCTCGCCGTCGACCAGCGCGAGGCGCTCAGCATCAAGGGGGAGGTCGAGGCGCTGGTCAGTTCGCTGTCGGGGGGCAACCGCCAGAAGGTGGCGCTGGCCCGCTGGCTCGCCCCCAACCCCAGGGTGCTGCTGCTGGACGAGCCCACCCACGGCATCGACGTGGGCACCAAGGTCCAGGTCCACGACATCATGCGCCGGCTCGCCCGCCAGGAGCGCATGGCCATCCTGATGGTCTCCTCCGACCTGCCGGAGGTCCTGGCAGTCAGCGACCGCGTACTGGTGATCCGCCGCGGCCGGCTGGCCGCCTCGATCGACATCGACGACGCCACCCAGGAGAACATCATGGCTGCCGCCACCACCGCCCGCGAGGAGGGGGTGCGATGACCACCCCGTCCCTCCTGCAGAGGTTCAAGCTGACCGGCAGCGGCGGCGCTGCCCTCCGGGTCCGCGTCCTCGGCGTCCTCGCCTTCCAGCTGATGCTGATCATCATCTTCACCACGCTCGCCCCCCGGTTCCTCTCCTGGGACAACGCCCAGAGCATCCTGTTCACCGCTGCGATCCTCACGATGGCCGCGGCGGGCCAGAGCCTCGTCGTGCTGACCGGCAACCTCGACCTCTCGGTCGGGTCGATCATGGGGCTGTGCGCCTACGTCGTCTTCGACGTGGCCAGCCAGCACACCTGGCTGATGGGGCTGACGGTGCCGTTCGCGGTCCTGCTCGGCGCGCTGTTGGGAGCCGTCAACGGCCTGCTGGTGGCCTACCTGAAGATCCCGGCGATCGTGGCCACCCTCGGCACGCTGTCGGTCTACCGGGGCATGGTCTCGTTCTACGCCAACGCCATGGAGGTGACCAGCGGGGAACTGCCCCAGTGGATGCGCGACCTCGCCACCGCCCGGTGGCTGGGCTTGTCCTCCTACGTCTGGATCGCCGCCGCCCTGGTCGCGGTCGTCGGCCTGGTGCTGAGCCGGCTGCCGTGGGGACGCAAGCTGTACGCCTACGGCTCCAACCCGCGCGCCGCCTACTACTACGGCCTGGACGAGAACCGCATCCTGATCGGCGCCTATGTCGCCGCCGGTGCTATCGCGGGCTTCGTCGGACTGCTGCTCGGCGCGCAGGTCGGCAACATCAACTCCCTGCTGGCCTTCGGCATCGAGATGCAGGTGCTGGCGGCCGTGGTGATCGGCGGGGTCAGCATCTGGGGCGGCTCGGGAAGCGTCTACGGTGCGGCGCTGGGCGCCATCGTGCTGGCCACCATCAACAACGGCCTCGTGCTGCTCGGAGTCCAGGAGTTCTACCGGCTGCTCTTCCAGGGTCTCGCGATCGTGGCCGCGGTTGCCGTCGACGCCCTGGTCCAGAAACGCGTCCTGAGCGCGACCAGCCGGCGCTCGATCCTGGAGGTGGCGGCATGAGGCGCGTGTTGCGTACCTACTCCGCCGAGCTCCTGCTCGTCGTGCTGATCGGGCTGGCCGGAATCTGGTCGGCCCAGCTGTCGCCGTACTTCCTCGACATCAACAACCTGATGAACTCCGCCGCCTTCTTCGTGGTGTTCGGGTTGATGGCCTTCGGCCTCTTCCCTGTCGTGGTGCAGGGCGAGATCGACATCTCGCTGGCCTCGACGCTCGCGGTAGCGAGCGTGATCTTCGCGAAGCTGTCGGTGGCAGGGGTCCCCGTCCTGCTCGCACTGCCGATCGTGCTCGCCGTCACCGCCGCACTCGGGGCCATCAACGGGCTTCTGGTCGCCTACGCCGGCCTGCCCTCGCTGGCGGTCACCCTCGGCACCCTCGGGGCCTACCGCGGGGTCGCCTACCTGCTGGCCGGCGACGCCGGCGTGACCGGGCTGAGTGAGGACTACACCCTGCTCGGCCAGTCCTGGGTGGGTGTGGTGCCGTCGACGGTGGTGCTCTTCCTGGTCTTCGCCCTCGTGGTGGGCATCCTGATGGAGACCACGAAGTTCGGACGGTTCAGCTACGCGATCGGCGCCAGCGCCGCGGCCTCGCGGACGGCCGCCGCTCCGGTCCGGCAGACCCGGGTGCTGGCGTACGCCCTGGCGGGGGTCGGCGCCGGGCTGGCCGGCTTCGTCTGGGTGAACCAGTACCAGTCGGCCCGCGGCGACAACGCCGACGGCGCGATCCTGTTCGTGCTGACCGCCGTCGTGCTGGGCGGGGTCTCCATCAAGGGTGGCAGCGGCCGCGCCCTCGGGGTGCTGCTGTCCACCATCCTGCTGGCCACCATCCAGACCGGGATGAAGCTGGCCAACGTGCCCGGCACCAGCCAGACCCTGATCGTCGGCCTGCTGCTGATCGCGGCGATCGGCGGTCCCACCCTTGTCCAGCTCATCCGCAACGCGGTCAGTCGGGCACGACCCGCTGCCGCCACCAGGGGGTGAGGCCGCAGTCCGTGCGCAAGACCGACCAGTCCCCAATCCCGAGACCGCTCCAAACAGTTCAACGACGAAAGGTATCCCCCTGATGACCATGCCGAAGCGGCTCCGCAGGCTCGGAGCAGTGATCGCATCCTCGTTGGTGATCGCCTCCCTGGCGGCGTGCACCACCACTCCCCCCGGCAGCACCGCTGCCCCGTCCGCCGACCCGAGCGAGACCGCCGGCGCGGCCCCGCTGAAGGTCTTCATGGCGCCGAAGTTCACCGGCCTCGCGTACTTCGAGGTCGCCCGCAAGGGCGGCGAGGACGCCGGCAAGGAACTGGGTCTCGACTTCCAGTACATCGGCTCCGACAAGGCAGAGGCCACCGAGCAGATCTCGACCCTGACCAACGCGGTCGCGCAGAAGCCCGACGCCCTGGTCGTCAGCGCCATCGACGGCGACGCCGTCGCTCCCGCGCTGAAGCAGGCCCGCCAGGCCGGCATCAAGGTCGTGACCTACGACGCCGACGCCGCGGTGGACGCCCGCGACCTGTTCGTCAACCAGCTCTCCTACGAGCTGGCAGCCAAGACGATGCTCGACGCGGCGCTGCTGAACTCGCCCGAGGGTGGCA
>JAEYNS010000202.1 GCA_023412435.1 Actinomycetes bacterium
GAGCAGCATCGCGTGGGTGATCCCGCGCGGGATCTCCTCCACGTGGTGGGTGACCAGGACCGTGGCGGGCGCGAACTCGTCCTCGCACAGCTCACCGAGGGTCGCGACCAGCGCCTCCCTGCCCGACAGGTCGAGGCCCGCGGCGGGCTCGTCGAGCAGCAGCAGTTCGGGGTCGGTCATCAGCGCCCTGGCGATCTGCACCCGCTTGCGCTCCCCCTCGCTGAGGGTGCCGAAGGTACGGTCGCCGAGGTGGTCGACCTGCAGTTGGCGCATCAGCAGTTCGGCGCGCGCCATGTCGGTCGCGTCGTAGCTCTCGCGCCAGCGGCCCATCACCGCGTAGGCCGCCGACATCACGACGTCGCTGACCCGCTCGCCCTTCGGGATCCGGTCGGCAAGGGCTGCCGAGGTGACGCCGATGCGGGGACGCAACTCGAACACGTCGACCGCCCCCAGGGTCTCCTCGAGGATGGTGGCGGTGCCACGGCTCGGGTGCCACTGCGCACCGGCAACCTGCAGCAGGGTGGTCTTGCCGGCACCGTTGGGTCCGATGATGACCCAGCGTTCGTCCTCTTCGACGGTCCAGGTGATGCTGTCCAGCAGCGTTGCGCCGGACCGCACGATCGACACGTCGGAGAACTCCACCACTGCCATGAGTCCAAACCTACCGGTCAGCGGCGGGCGTTGGCGCAGCCGATGTCAGGCTCCGGTCGAGTGGAGCCCGCCGTCGACGTGGATCATCTCGCCGGTGGTCGCAGGGAACCAGTCGCTGAGCAGGGCGACGACGGCCTTGGCGGTCGGGGTGAGGTCGCGCGGGTTCCAGCCGAGCGGGGCCCGGCTCGCCCAGATGTCGTTGAACGACTCCGCGCCCGGGATCGCCTTCTTCGCGATCGTCTCCAGAGGGCCGGCCGCGACGAGGTTGCTCCGCACGCCCTCGGGCCCCAGGTACCTGGCCAGGTACCGCGAAGCGCTCTCCAGGGCCGCCTTGGAGACCCCCATCCAGTCGTAGGTGGGCCACGAACTGCGAGCGTCGAAGGTGAGCCCGACCACGGACGCGGTCTCGCCGAACAGCGGCTTGCAGGCCATCGTCAGGCTCACCAGCGAGTAGGCGGACACCTGCACCGAGGTCGCCACGTCAGGGAACGGTGTCGTCAGGAACCGGCCGCCGAGCGCCGTCTCGGGATTGGCGTACGCGATCGAGTGGACGACGCCATCGAGGCCGTCGACGTGCTCGCGCACCCGGTCGGCGAGCGTGGCCAGGTGCTCGTCGTCGCTCACGTCGAGCTCGATCAGCGGCGGCTGCGGGTCGAGCCGCTTGAGGATTCGCCCCGTCAGGCTCATCGCCCTGCCGAAGTTGGACACCACCACCGTCGCGCCCTCGGCCTGGGCGAGCTCGACGACCCGGTAGCCGATGGAGGTGTTCATGGTCACGCCGGCGACCAGGATGTTCTTGCCCTGCAGGATTCCCATCGTGTGCTCCTCTGCCTCAGTGGCCCATGCCGAGGCCGCCGTCGACCGGGATCACTGCCCCGGAGATGAACCCCGCGGACTCCGACGCCAGGAAGGCGACCGTCGCGGCGACCTCGTCGGCCCTGCCGAGCCGACCGGCGGGGGTGGACGCCTTGTACCGGGCGATCAGGTCCTCGCTCAGCACCGCCGTCATGTCGGTCTCGATGAAGCCGGGGGCCACCACGTTGGCGGTCACCCCGCGGCTGCCGAGTTCGCGGGTCAGCGAGCGCGCCAGCCCGACGAGGGCGGCCTTGGACGCGGAGTAGTTGGCCTGGCCGGGCGAGCCGTACAGCCCGACCACCGACCCGGTGAAGACGATCCGGCCCCACCGTCCGCGGATCATCGACTTCGCTGCCCGCTTGGCGACCCGGAAGGAGCCGGCGAGGTTGACGTCCATCACCTGCGCCCAGTCCTCCTCGCTCATCCGCAGCACGAGGGTGTCGCGGGTGATGCCGGCGTTGGAGACCAGCACCTCGACCGGGCCGAGCTGGGCCTCGACCGCGGCGAAGCCGGCGTCCACGGCTGCCGGGTCGGCAACGTCGCAGGCGATCCCGAGGGCTCCCTCCGGCGCCTCTCCCGCCCGGCTGAAGCTGGCGACCTTGTGGCCGTCGGCGAGGAAGCGTTCGACGACCGCGCGCCCGATGCCGCGGTTGCCTCCGGTGACGAGGACGGTGCGTGGTGCAGTGTGGGTCACGGCGGCAACGGTAGCGGGTGGCCGCCTGTGTCCCGAACTCCGGACCCGCTGACGAGCAGGGAGACCGCCGCCGTCCACGCACCCGCGGGAGGCCTCCGGCGGGGCCGTAGGCTTGGGTCGTGGCTCGGGATCGGGAGAGGGGACGGCGGGCGCCGGTCATCACCAGCGCCCGGCCCGGCCGCACCCTCGACACCCGGGCACGGCGGAAGCGCTACCTGTGGACGATGGCTGTGCGGGTGGCCTGCTTCATCGCCGCAACCCTCACCCCGCTGCCCTGGAACCTGCTGCTGCTGGTGGCCGCTGCCGTGCTGCCCGCCCTGGCCGTGATGCTCGCCAACGCGATCGACCTGCGCGCCCAGCCCGCGGCCCCGCCGCCGGAACCGGACCTGGCGCGGCCTGCCCTGACCAGCCCGCAGACGCTGCCGGGATCGGTGGAGGAGGACGAGTGAAGC
>JAEYNS010000295.1 GCA_023412435.1 Actinomycetes bacterium
GCCCTCACAGGCGGCTGGTCGGGGCAGGCCCGAGCTTTCAGCGGACGGGCTGCAGGCGCGCCATCATCCGCTGGTAGGCGTGGCGGCCCACCAGGGCCCAGACGAGCTTCACCGGGCCGGGCAGCTCGGCCTCGAACTCGGCACGCTCCTCCGGCGGCATCACGTCGAGGATGAGCCCCAGGAACAGGACGATCTGCGCCGGGTCGTAGGTGGTGCGGGCCGCGGCGCCGACCTCGTCCCACTCGGCGGCGCTCATCACCTCTTCGATGACCGGGATGATCTTGCCCTCCTCGTCGTTCAGGTGGACGGTGAGCAGCGCGTCGATCGCGGCGAACTGCGAGGCCAGGGCACCGGCGGTCTCCGGCCCGGGACGGTCCCGCCAGGCGTCGATCAGGTCCGGCGAGCCGGCCAGCAGCTGCGCCACCCGGCCGTGCTGCTGCTTCATCAGTTCGACGTGCAGCCCGCAGGCCGGCTTCCGCTCGGACAGGGTGTCCCAGAGCATGGTGTCCTCGACCGTGTGGTGGTGGTGCAGCGCCTGGTTGATCGTGGAGAGCGTCGAGGCGAGGGCCCGCACCCGCTTGCGGTCGGTCGGGTCGGTGTCCAGCACCGCGTCGGGGGCGAGCGAGTACAGCCTGCGGAACGCCTGGTGGGCGAAGACCAGGTCCCTGGCCTCGCAGGACTTGACGGGCGCCGGGGTGGTGGCGGTCATCGGGGTCTCCTTGTGGGATGTGGTGTGCCACAACCCTCCCGCCCCCGTGGCTGGCCGCCATCGGGGCGCGACCCCAAGCCGGACCCCAAGGTTTCCGGGCGCGCGTCCGCCTAGGGGTGCCCCAAGCCGGACGGGGACGCCCCGGCGGTGTCGGCCTATCCCTGCCGGGCGGCGGCGATCCGCTCCCGCAACTGCTCCAGCTCGCGGGTCAGCTCGGCCGGCAACCGGTCGCCGAACTGGGCGAAGTACTGCTCGGTGAGGTCGGCCTCCGCCTGCCACGCGTCCGGGTCGAGCGCGAAGATCAGCGCGAGGTCGTCCTCGGTGAGGTCGAGCCCGTCCAGGTTGAGGTCACCGGGGGCGGGCAGCCGTCCCGAGATCGCGTCGACCGCATCCAGTTCGCCGGCCACCCGGCGCAGCGCCCACTCGATCGGACGGGAGTTGTCGCCGAACCCGGGCCACAGGTACTTGCCGTCCGGGCCGCGGCGGAACCAGTTCACCTGGAAGATCCGCGGCGCCTTGTCGCCCAGCGCCTTCCCGACGCTGAGCCAGTGCGACCAGTAGTCGGCCATGTTGTAGCCGCAGAACGGCAGCATCGCGAACGGGTCGCGTCGCAGTGCGCCCACCGTCCCCTCGGCGGCGGCGGTCTGCTCCGAGGAGACCGTCGCCCCGACGAACACGCCGTGCTCCCAGCTGTACGACTCGCTGATCAGCGGGACGTTGCGGGTGCGGCGGCCGCCGAACAGGATGACGTCCACCGGCACGCCGGCCGGATCCTCCCAGTCCGGCGAGATCGACTCGGCCTGGGAGGCGTGGACGGTGAACCGGCTGTTGGGGTGCGCTGCCGGGCGGCCGCTGTCCGGCGTCCAGTCGTTGCCCTGCCAGTCGATCAGGTGGGCGGGCGGCTCGTCGGTCAGCCCCTCCCACCACACGTCGCCGTCGTCGGTGAGCCCGACGTTGGTGAAGATCGTGTCGTGGTCGAGGGCGTGCAGGGCGGTCGGGTTGGTGCCCTCGGAGGTGCCGGGCGCGACTCCGAAGAAGCCCGCCTCCGGGTTGATGGCGTGCAGCCGTCCGTCCGCGCCGGTGCGCATCCAGGCGATGTCGTCGCCGATCGTCTCCACCTTCCATCCCGGGATCGTGGGACGCAGCATCGCCAGGTTCGTCTTGCCGCAGGCCGACGGGAAGGCAGCGGTGAGGTGGAAGACGCGGCCGTCCGCCCTGGTCAGCTTCAGGATGAGCATGTGCTCGGCGAGCCACCCCTCCTCCCTGGCCAGCACGGACGCGATCCGCAGCGCGTAGCACTTCTTGCCGAGCAGGGCGTTCCCGCCGTAGCCGGAGCCGTACGACCAGATCTCGTGGGTCTCGGGGAAGTGGGCTATGTACTTGTCGTCGCTGGACGGCCACGCGACGTCCGGACGGGTGGCGCCCGCCGCGTCCGCCAGCGGGTAGCCGACCGAGTGGATCGCGGGCACCCAGTACTCACCGGTGACGATCCTGGCCAGCGGCTCGCTGCCCATCCGGGTCATGATCCGCATGTTCGCCACGACGTAGGGCGAGTCGGTGACCTCGATGCCGAGCTTGGAGATCGGCCCGCCCAGCGGACCCATCGAGAACGGCACCACGTACATGGTCCGGCCGCGCATCGCGCCGTCGAAGACCCGCCGCAGGGTGTCGCGCATCTCGTCGGGGTCGGCCCAGTTGTTGGTCGGTCCGGCGTCGTCGGGGTCGACCGAGCAGATGAAGGTGCGCGCCTCGACGCGCGCCACGTCCGAGGGCGTCGAGCGAGCCAGGTACGAGCCGGGGCGACGCTCGGGGTTGAGCTTGATGAGGGTGCCGGCGGCGACCATCGCGTCGTAGAGACGGTCGCGCTCGTCGATCGAGCCGTCGCACCAGTGCACGCGGTCGGGTTGGGTGAGCTCGGCGACCTCGTCCACCCACTGCGCCACAGCGGCGGGCAGCCCCACCGGTGCGTTGCTCGGAATGGAAGGGGCCTCGAGAGTCATGGGTCTCACTCCTGTACGCGACGGTGCGTGTGGTCTTCTCTCTGTCTACATCCTGCCCCATCGCAGCGTCGTCCCTGACCAAACGGTCGTCGCGCAGCCGGAGGGCCTGCACGAATGTGCAGCGGGTGAAGGCCCGGGACGGGCTCGGTTGGACTCGTCCCGACGGCGTCGAGTATCGTGGACGTTGCTGTCCAGCGCTCGTGGCTCAACGGATAGAGCATCTGACTACGGATCAGAAGGGTGGGGGTGCGAGTCCCTCCGCGCGCGCAACGCGAAACCCCGCCCGGCGTCTCCCGGGCGGGGTTTCGTCGTTCCGGGGCGCCGACGCTGCAGTCGACGAGCGGTGAAGCCCGTCCCCGTTCTGCGTCGGTGACCAAGCCGTCGGCCGAGGCGCATACTGACGCTATGACCCTCCAGGGGTCTCCCGGAGGGCCCAGGGCGTAACCGCGACGTCGCTGCCCACAGCGAGGTCGCCCGGCAGCGGCGTCGCGTCGGTGTGCGAGCTGACGGGAGAGCGAAAGTGGTCATTCGATCCACACTGTTGGCGCGCTCGGCGGGGGTCGCCGGGGCGCTGGTGCTGATGGCGGGGGTGACGGTGGCCCCCGCGAGCGCGCAGGTGGTCCCACCGCGCTCGGTGACCGACCTGGGGACGCTCGGTGGTGCGTCCTCGCGCGCGACGGCGATCAACAAGGCAGGCGTCGTCGTCGGTGCCGCCCAGACGGCGGACGGCTCGGAGCACGCCTTCCTCTGGGACCCGGTGTCGCGGCGCATGCGCGATCTGGGCACGGTCGGCGTCTTCGAGGGACTGGACTACTCGTTCCGGTCGGAGGCCACCTCGATCAACGACCGCGGGCAGGTGGTGGGCAACTCCTGCTGGGGCGAATGGTCGATGACCTGCATCGCCTTCCTCTGGGAGCCCCGCACCGGCATGCGACCGCTGCCGGCGCCCGGGGAATTCCCGCTCGCTCGCGCGATCAACAACCACGGGGTGATCGTCGGTGACCGCGACTTCTACCTGGCGTCCTGGTGGACGAAGGCGAAGGGATGGCAGCCCATCGACGACCCGTCCAGATCGACCGACGGCTACGCCACGGCGAGCGACATCAACGACTTTGGTCAGGTCGTCGGCCTCGGGTCGCCGGACATCCCCGGCCCCGAAAGCGGCGAGACAGAGCCGTACCTGTTCCGCAA
>JAEYNS010000310.1 GCA_023412435.1 Actinomycetes bacterium
ACAACGCGACGCCGGGGGGACGGCTGCCCCGCCATCGCCACGGTAGGTGCCACTACTTGATCGCGTCCACGGAGTCGGCCACGGCCTCGCCGAGCGTCGCCGACAGCGGCGCGGAGCCGGCGGCCTCGGCAGCCGACGCCTGGCCCTGTGCCGACGTGATGTAGCCGACGTAGGCCTTGACGAGTTCTGCGGTGGCCGGGTCGGCGTAGTTCTCGCACACGATGGTGTACGCGACCAGGACGAACGGGTAGACCCCCTCGGCGGTCCGGTCCAGTTCCACCGCCAGGTCGAACTCGGAACGACCCTCGACCCGCGGGGAGACGTCCACCACGGCGGCGGCCGCCTCGGCGGTCGGCTGCTGCGGGATGCCGGCGATCAGCACCGAGGCCTTGCCGAGCGCCCCGGCCTGGGAGGCGTCGGCGTAGCCGATCGCGCCGGAGCCCTGGGTGACGGCCTGCACCACGCCTGAGGTGCCCTGCGCCGCCTCGCCACCGAGCTCGGCCGGCCACTCGCCGTCCGCCTCCCACGTCCACACCTCGGGCGCGAGAGCGGCGAGGGTCGCGGTGAAGTTGTCGGTGGTGCCGGAGTCGTCGGCGCGGTGCACGGCGGTGATCGGCAGGTCCGGCAGGGTGGCGCCGCCGTTGGTGGCGGCGATCGCCGGGTCGTTCCAGTTCGTGATCCGCCCGGCGAAGATGCCCGCGGCGGTCGCCGGGTCGAGGGTCAGCTCGGTGACGCCCTCGACGTTGAAGATGATCGCGATCGGGGAGATGTAGACCGGCAGGTTCCAGGCCGTCGAGCCTGCGGCACAGCCGGCGAAGCCGCCCGCTGCGATCTCCTCGTCGTTCAGCGCGCGGTCGGAGCCGGCGAACTGGGCTGCGCCGGCGGCGAACGCCTCCCGGCCCGCACCGGAGCCGTCCGGCTTGTAGTTGACGGTGACCTGCGGGTTGGCGACCTGGAAGTCGGCCACCCACTTCTCCTGGGCGGCCTTCATGGAGGTCGCCCCGACACCCTGCAGGGTGCCGGACAAGGCAGCGGCTGAGGTAGGAGCGGAGGTCCCGCCACCGGGGGCGCCGGTCGCGGGCGCCTCGTTGACGGCGCAACCCGTCAGACTCACGGCAGTGGCGAGTGCCAGCACGGCGCCGGCCAGGGAAGAGAGCTTCACACGTGTTCCTTCGAACGGGGATCAGTCCTGAGCGGTTGCTCTGCCAGCGAATCTGCCATCCGGGGTTGACCGGTTCGGTACCTGCAGGTGAACACGGAATGAACTGCTGCCGAAAGAACCCCCGCCCCGGGCCGCCGGCATCGATGGGGGACCGCGGCGCCGTCAGATCCGCGGCTTGTGGAACTCGATGGCGACGGTCTGGCCGTCGGCGTCCAGGTGTGCCACCAGCGCCGCACCGGGCTGCAGCGGCCGGGGTGGAACGCCCAGCGCATCCAGCATCGCCGGCAACACCGGCCGGTGGCCGCAGATCACGGTAGGGGTGCGCTCGGCGACCGCCTCCGTGGCCAGCCTGCGGACCAGCGTGGCGACCGCCTTGGGGCGGTCCTTGCCCTGTTCCTCGCTGAGCGTCGTCCAGCCCTGGACGTCGAGGTGGGCGGCCTTGGCGAACGGTCTGACCGTCTGCCGGCACCGCGCCGAGGTGGACGACGTCACCCGGCTCACGCCGTAGGCCTCGAGCAGCGGTACCAGCAGGTCGCTCTGCCGCCGGCCACGGGAGTCCAGCGGCCTGGCCTGGTCGCGGCCCGTCCAGAACTTGCGCAGCATCGCCTTCGCGTGTCGCAGCACGATCACGGGGGTGGTATCCGGCAGCGCCGCCGCCTGCTCGATGAGCGGCACCTCGTCGGGGTAGCTGACCATCGCCAGGGCGTCGGGGATGGCGAGCCATTTGATGGCGTCGACCTCCGAGTTCGGCTTGTACCTGCTGGCGCTGACCACCTCGGCGCGCCAGTAGCTGACCGTCTTCATGCCGGCGCTCACCGGATAGCTGATCCGGTCCACCGGCACCCCGAGGCGGGCCACCACGCCGCTCTCCTCAAGGGTCTCCCTGACCGCGCAGCCGGCCAGATACTCGTCGGGGTTGATCTTGCCCTTGGGCAGGCTCCAGTCGTCGTAGGCCGGACGGTGCACCAGCAGCACCTGGCGCTTGCCCTTCGCAGAGGTGCGGACGACGACGGTACCGGCGGCGGTGACCCGGCGCGCCCGGGAGGGGGAGGCCATCGGGCTACCTGGAGGCCTCGGATCGCTCGGACCGACGCTGGCCCATGGTGGTGATCAGGTGGTCCTGCAGGTCGAGCAGCGGGTTGCCGCTGTCGTCCAGGGTGCGCTGGGTCCAGGTGTCACCCTCCAGCCACCACGAGGCGGTGCCCTCGTCGAAGGCCAGGTCGAACAGCCGCTCGACCTGCTCGATATGGCGATGGTGGGTGAGCGCCACCAGCACCTCGACCCTGCGGTCGAGGTTGCGGTGCATCAGGTCGGAGGAGCCGATCCCGACCAGCGGCTTGCCCGCGTTGGCGAACCAGAACAGCCGGCTGTGCTCGAGGAACCTGCCCAGGATGGATCGCACCCTGATGTTCTCGCTCAGCCCGGGGATCCCCGGCATCACCGCGCAGATGCCGCGCACCCAGAGGTCGACGGGGACACCGGCCTGGGAGGCGCGGTAGAGCGCATCGGAGGTGGCCTCGTCCACAATCGAGTTGACCTTGATCCTCACCCCGGCCGGCAGCCCTGCCTTGTGGTTGGCGGTCTCGCGCTCGATCGCCGCGATGATTCCCTTGCGGGTGCTGTGCGGGGCGACCAGGAGCCGGCGATAGCGGGTCTCCTGCGACATCCCGGAGAGGTGGTTGAAGAGCTTGGCGACGTCCTCGGTGATCACGGGGTTGGAGGTCAGCAGGCCCATGTCCTCGTACATGCGGGCGGTGGTGGGGTTGTAGTTGCCGGTGCCGATGTGGACGTAGCGGCGCAACCCCTTCGGCTCCTCGCGCACCACCAGCGACAGTTTGCAGTGGGTCTTCAGGCCGACCAGGCCGTAGACGACGTGGCAGCCCGCCTTCTCGAGTTTGCGGGCCCACTCGATGTTGGCCTGCTCGTCGAAGCGGGCCTTGATCTCCACCAGGGCGAGCACCTGCTTGCCGGCCTGGGCGGCCTCGATCAGGGCGTCGATGATCGGCGAGTCGCCGGAGGTGCGGTACAGGGGCTGCTTGATCGCCAGCACGGCGGGATCGGCGGCTGCCTGCTCGATGAACCGCTGGACGCTGGTGGCGAACGAGTCGTAGGGGTGGTGGAGCAGGACGTCGCGGCGCTTCAGGGAGGCGAACATGTCGGCAGGCCGGGCGGTCTCCACCTCGGCGAGCTCGGGGTGGGTCTTGGGCAGGAAGGCCGGATAGCTCAGCGCCTCACGGTCGAGTGCGGCGATCGAGAACAGCCCGGTGAGGTCGAGCGGGCTCGGGATCCGGAAGACCTCCTTGTCGCTGATGTCGAGTTCGCTGATCAGCAGCCGAAGCATCCGCTCGTCGATGTCGTCCTCGACCTCGAGGCGGACCGGCGGCCTGCCGACCTTGCGCCGCAGCAGCTCCTTCTCCAGCGCGAACAGCAGGTTCTCCGCGTCGTCCTCCTCGACCTCGAGATCCTCGTTGCGGGTCACCCGGAAGGTGCTGTGCCCGATGATCTGCATCCCGGAGAAGACCTCGCCCAGGTGCTGGGCGATGACATCCTCGAGCGGGACGAACCTGCCTTCACCGAGCGGGACGAACCGGCTCAGGATGGTCGGCACCTTGACCCGCGCGAACTGACGCGCCCCTGTGACGGGGTTGCGCAGCAGCACCGCGAGGTTGACCGACAGGCCGGAGATGTACGGGAACGGGTGGGACGGGTCGACGGCCAGCGGGGTGAGCACGGGGAAGATCCGCGACTCGAACAGCGCCGTCATCTGGTGCCGCTCCTTGTCGGTGAGCTGGTCCCAGCGCAGGATCTCGATGCCGTGGCCGGCGAGTTCCGGACGGATCTCCTCGGCGAACACCCGGGACTGCTCGGCGACCAGCTCCCTGATGCGGCTGAGGATCGCGTCGTGCAGCTCGCGGGGCAGCATGCCGGACGCGCTGGGGACGGCGACGCCGGCGGCGATCCGGCGCTTCAGCCCTGCCACCCGCACCATGAAGAACTCGTCGAGGTTGGAGGAGAAGATCGCCAGGAAGCGGGCCCGCTCCAGCAGCGGCACCCGCTTGGCGTCGCGCGCCAGGTCGAGCACCCGGTTGTTGAAGGCCAGCCAGGACAGCTCCCGGTCGCTGAGCCGGACGGCCGGGAGGTCGGCCGCGTCGACGGGATCGTCGACGGTTTCCTCGTCCTCGACGAAGGTCATGGCAACTCCTGAGGTGCGGGCCGGTAGAGCACGTCGCGGTGGACGATGCCGAAGCCCGCGGATTCATACATTTGTACCGCGACGCTATCAGCGCTGTCGACGTACAGAATCACCCGACGGGAGCCCGCTCTCGTCAGGTGGTCGAGGCCTGCCACCAGCAGCCTGCGGCCGAGCCCGCGACCCTGTGCGGCGGGGTCGACGCCGAGGACGTAGACCTCACCGGTGCCGTCGGGGTGGCGCTTGGTCCAGTGGAACCCGAGCATCCGGTCGCCCTCGACGGCCACGATCAGCCCTTCGGGGTCGAACCAGTCCTCCGCCACCCGGGCTGCCAGCCCTGCGGCGTCCAGCCCACCCTGTTCAGGGTGGTGGGCGAAGGCGGCGGTGTTGACGGCGAGCAGGGCGTCGGCGTCGGCGGGGGTGAAGCCCCGCAGCGCCACCGCCGGGTCCGCCGTCCGGACGGGGAGGTCGGACGGCAGGGCGCGACCCATCACCAGCAGCGCCCGAGTCGCGCTCAGGCCGAGGTGGGCGGCGAAGCCACGGGCGGCCGGGATGTCACCGAAGGCCCACAGCGCGACGGCCTCCCCGGCGGCGAGCGTGGCGACCAGGTCCGACCCGACCCGTCGACGACGCTGCTGCGGCTCGACGACCACCTGCGCGGTGCCGTGCTCGGGGCTGTGGGTCAGGTAGCCGATCAGGGAGTTGCCGTGCCAGGCCAGCAGGTGCCGCGCCCCCGCTTCGCGGGTGAGCCGGGCCTGCTCGTTCAGCGGGTCATGGCC
>JAEYNS010000323.1 GCA_023412435.1 Actinomycetes bacterium
GACGTTGTTGATCCGGCTCAGCGGCAGGTCGTGACCGGTCTTGTGCAGGATGCCGCGCCGGGTGATGATCCGGCGGTCGGTCAGGGTGTAGGTGGTGGTCAGCCAGCGCAGGTAGGGCGCCACCACCCAGGCTGCGAGAGCGGCGGCAGCGAGGCCGAACTCGACCCACAGCGCCCACGGCTGCCAGCGGCTCGGTGTCGCCGCGAGCGCGGCGCCCGTGGCGACGGCGATCACCAGCAGCGCGACCACCGGCCAGACCAGCGCCTTGCCGTGGGTACGCAGGTGCAGCAGTTCCGCCTCGTCAGTTCCGAGGTACTTGCCTGGCAGACCCACGTCACCCATGGTTCCACATCGCCGTGGCAGCCTCAGCGCAGGTGCCAGACGTCGCCGGCGGCGAACTCGCGGACGCCGGACGCCGTGCGCACCAGCAGCCTGCCGTCGGCGTCCACTCCGACCGCCTCGCCGTCGACTGCCTCACCCCCGCCGAGGTCGACCCGCACCCGGCGTCCGATGGTGGCGCAGGCGGCGGCGTACTCGTCACGCAGGTCGGCGCCCGCCAGCCAGCGGGTGTAGCGCCCCTCGAAGGCCCGCAGCACGGCGAGCACCACCGCTGCGGGGTCGACACCGGCGCCCTCGATCGCCAGCGAGGTGGCGGTCGGCACCGGAAGGTCCGCCGCGCCCAGCCCGGTGTTGATCCCCATCCCGATCACCACCGCAGGGCCGGCCGCCGTCGCCACCTGCTCGGCCAGGATGCCGCACAGCTTGCGCTCCCCCACCAGCACGTCGTTGGGCCACTTCAGCCGGGCCTGCAGACCGGCCGCGGCGCGCACCCCGTCCACCACCGCCAGGCCGGCCACCAGCGGCAGCCACAGCCAGCGCGCCGGCACCGCCGCCGGGGGCCTGAGCATCACCGAGAGCGCCAGCGAGTCCCCGGGCGGCGCCGTCCACACCCTGGTGAACCTGCCGCGGCCCGCGGTCTGGTGGTCGGCGACCAGCACCGCACCGCCCGGCGCCCCGCTCCGGGCGAGCGCCGACAGGTCGGCATTGGTCGAGCCGGTCACGGCGACCGCGTCCACGCGCGTCCAGAACCTGTCCCCCAATGCACCAGCCAGGCGGTCCGCGTCAACCAGTGGTTCCACGGGCGACCACCCTATGCCCCGGGCGTCCGGGCGCTCTATGGTCGGGGCATGGGGATCGACATCCACACGACCGCGGGCAAGCTCGCCGACCTTGCCAACCGCCGTGATGAAGCCTTGAACCCCAGCCCCGGGGCCGCCGTGGAGAAGGTGCACGCGCAGGGCAAGATGACCGCCCGTGAGCGCGTCCTCGCCCTGCTGGACGAGGGCAGCTTCGCCGAGTTCGACAGGTTCTCGCGGCACCGCTCCACGGCCTTCGGGATGGAGGCGAAGCGCCCCTACACCGACGGCGTGATCACCGGCGTCGGCGCCATCCACGGCCGCCCGGTCTGCGTCTTCTCCCAGGACGTCACCCTGTTCGGCGGCGCGCTCGGCGAGGTGTACGGGGAGAAGATCGTGAAGATCATCGACTTCGCCATCAAGACCGGCTGCCCGATCATCGGGATCAACGAGGGCGGCGGTGCCCGGATCCAGGAGGGTGTGGTCTCCCTCGACCTCTACTCCCAGATCTTCCGCCGCAACACCCTCGCCTCGGGGGTGATCCCGCAGATCTCGCTGATCATGGGCGCCGCGGCCGGCGGCCATGTCTACTCCCCCGCGCTGACCGACTTCGTCGTGATGGTCGACCAGACCTCGCAGATGTTCATCACGGGGCCCGCCGTGATCAAGACGGTCACCGGCGAGGACGTCAGCATGGAGGACCTCGGTGGGGGACGGACGCACTCCACCAAGTCGGGCAACTCCCACTACCTGGCCGCCGACGAGGCCGACGCCATCGAGTACGTCCGCGAACTGCTGACCTACCTGCCGCAGAACAACCTCGAGGACCCGCCGGTCTTCGACGAGGACGAGGCCGACCTCACCTTCACCGACCACGACCGGGTGCTCGACACCGTCATTCCCGACTCGCCGAACCAGCCCTACGACATGCACGAGGTGATCCGGCGGGTGCTGGACGACGACGAGTTCCTCGAGGTCCACAAGCTGTACGCGCCGAACATCATCTGCGGGTTCGGACGGGTGGAGGGCCGCGCCGTCGGGGTGATCGCCAACCAGCCCCTGGTCTTCGCCGGATGCCTCGACATCAAGGCGTCGGAGAAGGCGGCCCGCTTCGTCCGCACCTGCGACGCCTTCAACATCCCGATCCTGACCTTCGTCGACGTCCCCGGCTTCCTACCCGGCACCGACCAGGAGTGGGACGGGATCATCCGCCGCGGCGCGAAGCTGATCTACGCCTACGCCGAGGCCACCGTCCCGCTGGTCACGGTGATCACCCGCAAGGCCTACGGCGGGGCCTACTGCGTGATGGGGTCGAAGCCGCTCGGCGCCGACGTCAACCTGGCCTGGCCGACGGCGCAGATCGCGGTGATGGGGGCCGAGGGTGCGGTGAACATCCTCTACCGGCGCGAACTCGCCGAATCCGACGAACCGCAGGCCCGCCGCGAACAGCTGATCCAGGAGTACAACGACGAACTCGCGAACCCGTACGTCGCCGCCGAACGCGGCTACGTCGACAAGGTGATCTTCCCGCACGAGACCAGGGCGCAGATCATCAGGGTGCTGCGGCTGCTGCGCACCAAGCGCCAGCAGCTGCCACCGAAGAAGCACGGGAACATCCCGCTATGAGCGAGCCCGATACCAGGCCCGCCCTGGAGATCCGGTCCGGCCACCCGACCGATGCCGAACTCGCCGCGCTGACCGCCGTCCTCGTCGCCCTGCAACGGGCCAGGCCCGCTCCGCACCCCCCGGTCGCCAGCACCCTCGCGGGCGGCTGGCGTTCCTACTGGCACACGGTGCGGACCCCGCTCGTCCCCGGGCGCGAGGCCTGGCGGAGCAGCTTCCGGACCTGAGAAAGGACACCCGATGACCACCAACGCCGTCGACGAGATCCTGATGGACGTCGACCTGACAGCCCTGGCCAACCAGCTGGGCACCGACCCCGACGAGGTGAGGCGGGTGGCGCAGACCGCCATCCCCACCCTGCTCGGCAGCATGCAGGCCAACGCCGCCGATCCCGAGGGCCGCCAGAGCCTCCTCGGGGCGCTCGGCCACCACACCGAGCAGATCCACGACCTGGACGCCATCGACACCGAGGACGGCCGGCGGATCCTCGGCCATGTCTTCGCCGACGATCCCAGCCGGATCCAGCCACTGGCCGGCCAGGACGGCGGCCTGCTGTCGCGGCTGCTGCCGATCCTCGCCCCGATCGTGATGAGCTGGCTGGCCCGCAAGGTGCTGGGCGGCGGAGGTGCGGCCCAGCAGTCCGGCGGGGGCGGTCTCGGCGACCTGCTGGGCGGCCTGCTCGGTGGTGGCGGCTCCGCCGGCGGCGGCGGGCTGGGCGACATCCTCGGACAGGTGCTCGGGGGCGCGCTCGGCGGCGCCGCCACGACGCCCGGCCAACCCGGGTCACCCAACTCCCCCGGCTCCTTCGGCGGCGGCGCCACGACGCCCGGCCAGTGGGACATCCCCGGCGACACCGGTGCGACGGCCCGCGACGGGCAGTCCGATCCGCTGGGTGACCTGCTCGGCCAGATCCTCGGCCGGCGGTGAGCCCTGCCGCGCCGCGAGTAGTCCTCGCCTCCCGGTCACCGGCCCGGCTCGCCACCCTGCAATCGGCCGGGATCGACCCCGAGGTGGTGGTGTCGGGCTTCGACGAGGAGTCGATCGACCTCGCCGACCCGGCCGAGCTGGTCGCGGCGCTGGCACGGGCCAAGGCCGAGTCGGTGGCCGCAGCGCTGCCCGCCGGCGACGACCTGCTGGTGATCGGCTGCGACTCCGTCCTCGATTTCGAGGGTGAGGTGCACGGCAAGCCGGCCGACGCAGGGCAGGCCGCCCTGCGGTGGCGCCGGATCCGTGGCCGCAGTGGGGTGCTGCGCACCGGTCACCACCTGCTGCTGCAGCGCGGGGGCCAGCTGACGTCCCGGACCGCCGTGGAGAGCACGGTGGTGTGGTTCGCCGACCTCAGCGACGACGAGATCGAGGCGTACGTCGCGACCGGTGAGCCGGTGGAGGTGGCCGGCGCGTTCACCATCGACGGTTTGGGCGGCGCCTACATCACAAGGCTCGAGGGCGACCCGCACGCGGTGGTGGGAATCAGCCTGCCGCTGCTGCGCACCATGCTGGGCGACCTCGGCCTCGCCTGGCACTCCCTGTGGCGGCCGCGCGGCTGACCCCCGGCGCTTCACTGGACAGTTGTGGCCGAGGACGGCGGAAGCAGTCCTGTCAACGCCGCGCGGGTCCGTCCCCGCGAACCGAGGAACCGTCCCCGCGAACCGAAGAACCGTCCCCGCGAGCCGGGGTGTGGGCGGGTCGTCTAGTGTTGGGAGGCGATGTCGACCGAGAACCTGCCCGCCACCACCCGGCCCACGTCCGTGCTGCCCGCGTGGCTGCGCGGCATGCGTCCCAAGCAGTGGGTGAAGAACGTCCTGGTGTTCACCGCGCCGCTGGCTGCGGGACGGCTGTTCGAGCCCGCCGTCGCGGTCGCGTCGCTGTGGGCGTTCGCAGGGTTCGCCCTGGTCAGCGCCTCGATCTACCTGTTCAACGACATCCGCGACGTCGAGGCGGACCGGCTGCACCCCCGCAAGCGGTTCCGTCCGATCGCGGCCGGGGAGCTGTCGATTCCGGTCGCCTACGTGCTCGCGGCGCTCTGCCTCGCCGGCTCGCTGGCAATCGGCTTCTGGATCCGCCCCGCCCTCGGCGTCACGCTCGCACTGTACTGGGCGCTCCAGGTCGGCTACTCGCTGTTCTGGAAGCACCAGCCGATCGTCGACCTGGCGATGGTGGCGGCGGGCTTCCTGCTGCGCGCGGTGGCCGGCGGTGTCGCGTCGGGGATCGAGCTGAGCCAGTGGTTCCTTCTGGTCGCGTCCTTCGGGTCGCTGTTCATGGTCGCCGGCAAGCGGTACTCCGAGCTGCGCGACCTCGGCAGCGAGGCCGGCACCCGGGCGTCCCTCGAGCGCTACACCGACAGCTACCTGCGGCTGGTGTGGTCGGTCTCGGCCGCAGTGGTGATCATGGCCTACAGCCTGTGGGCCTTCGACGTCCGCCACAACCCGTTGTGGGGGATCCCGTGGACAGCCATCTCGATAGCACCGTTCACCCTGGCGGTGCTGCGCTATGCGATGCGGATCGACCAGGGTGATGCAGGCGAACCGGAGGACATCGTGATGAGTGACCGGATTCTTCAGATCCTTGCCGTGTTCTGGGTGGTTCCCGTGGCGATCGCGGTGTTCGGACGATGACCCGCCCGACTGCTCTCGTCACCGGTGCCAGCCGCGGCATCGGACGCGCCATCGCCGTCGACCTCGGCCGGACCCACCACGTGCTGGTCGGTGGCCGCGACCGGGACGCGGTCGCCGAGGTGGTCGACAGCCTGCCCGACGCGTCTGCCTTCCTCGCCGACCTCACCGACGAGGCCGCGGTGGCCCAGGCCGTCGCCGGCGTGAAGTCCCTCGACGTGCTCGTCCACTCCGCCGGGATCCTTGCCCACTACGGCCCGTTCGCCGAGGCGACCACCGACAGGTGGCGCACCGTGATGGACGTCAACCTGATCGCCCCCGCCACCCTCACCCGGCTGCTGCTGCCCGCGCTGCGGCAGGCGCACGGACTCGTGGTGTTCATCAACTCCGGTGCCGGGCTGAACGCCGGACGCGGGATGTCGGTGTATGCGGCCAGCAAGTTCGCGCTGACCGCGCTGGCCGACGCGCTGCGCGCCGATGAGGCGGGACGGATCAAGGTGACCACCATCCACCCCGGCAGGACCGCCACCGCCATGCAGGCGGAGCTGCGCGCCGCCGAGGGTGGCAGCTACCAGCCGCGCGACTACCTGGCCGCCGACGACGTGGCTCGCGCCGTCCGGTTGGCCGTCGACCTGCCGGCAGGGGCGAGCCTGAGCTCGCTGCGGATCAACCCGGTCTAGTTGCTCCCGGCCACGAGGGCCGGCCCGGCTGGGGGCACTGAAGGTGGTTATGGGACGGGTTTGGCGTGCCATAACCCTCGCGAGTGCCCCCGGTCGGACGTCCCGGGTTCAGCGGACGGGTCCGCTCAGGCGGTGACCTCCGCGCGGCGCCGGTTCCACTGGTCGAAGGCGACCGCGAGCAGCAGCACGACGCCCTTCACCACCGACTGCAGCTGCATCGGCAGCCCCAGCAGCGACATGATGTTGCTGATCACCGCCATCAGCAGGCCGCCGATCATGGCGCCGCCGACGCGTCCGATGCCGCCGGTGGTGGATGCCCCGCCGATGAAGCAGGCGGCGATCGCGTCCAGCTCGACGCCGTTGCCGGCGCCCGGCTGGGCGGCGTTCATCCGCGACGAGTAGACGATGCCGGCGACCGCCGCCAGGACCCCCATGTTCACGAAGATCCAGAAGTTGACCCGGCGCACCCGGACGCCCGACAGCTGGGCGGCGTTGAGGTTGCCACCGATGGCGTAGACGTGCCGGCCGAAGACCGAGCGCTGGCTCACCACGGTGTAGATGACGAACAGGCCGAGCACCAGCACGAGCACGTTGGGCAGGCCACGGCTCGAGGCGAGCACCCAGCCCAGCCACATGATGATGAAGGCCATCAGCACGAGCTTGCCGATGAACAGCGGCATCGACTCCACGGTCTGGGCGTAGGCGATCCGGCCCTGCCGGGTCCGCCACTGCAGGTACCCGAAGGCGACAGCGCCGATCCCGAACACGACAAGGGTGAAGATGTCGATCCCGTAGCCGCCGAACAATCCGTTCTGGAATCCGTTGGCTATCTCGTAGTACGTCCCGCCGAACGGCGACAGCGAGATGCTGTTCAGCACCTGGTAGGTGAGGCCGCGGAAGATCAGCATGCCGCCGAGGGTCACGATGAAGCCGGGGATGCCGACGAAGGCCACCCAGAACCCGTGCCAGATCCCGACCAGCAGGCCGACCAGCAGGGCTGCCAGCACACCGAGCCACCAGGGCATCTGATACTTGATCACGACGACCGCTGCCACGGCACCGGTGAGGGCCACCACCGAGCCGACCGAGAGGTCGATCTGGGCGGCGACGATCACCAGGAGCATCCCCATCGCTAGGATCAGGATGTAGGAGTACTGCAACACGATGTTGGTGATGTTGCCCGGCGACAGGAAGTTCGGGTTCGCCAGCGACGCGGCGGCGAAGACGACCACGAAGGCGATCAGGATGCCGCTCTGCCGCATGTTGCGGGTCAGCATCTCCCCGATGCCGGCGGTGACGGCGGGCTTCGCGGACGTGGGCGTGGTCACAGGGGCGGTCATCGCGCCTGTCCTTTCATCTCGGTGTGCGAGGCCGTCGCAGCACTGACGGGTTCCGGCTCGCTGGACGGGGCAGCGGCGGGCAACGGCTTGCCGCGCTCGATGGTCATGAGCTGCATCAACCGCTCCTGGGTCGCCTCGGCGACCGGAACCTCACCGGTCATCCGGCCGTAGGCGAGGGTGTAGATGCGGTCGCAGATCCCGAGCAGTTCGGGCAGCTCCGAGGAGATCACCACGACGGCCTTGCCGGCGGCGACCATGCGGTTGATCAGCGTGTAGATCTCGTACTTGGCGCCGACGTCGATGCCACGGGTCGGCTCGTCGAGGATCAGCACGTCGGGCTCGGTGAACAGCCACTTGCTGAGCACCACCTTCTGCTGGTTGCCGCCCGAGAGCTTGCCGACCAGAGCCATCACGTTCGGGGTGCGGATGTTGAGGTCGCGGCGGTAGTCCTCGGCAACCTTCAGCTCTTCGTTGCCGTTCACCCAACCGCGCTTGGACAGCTTGAACAGACCGGCCGAGGAGATGTTCCGCCGGACGTCATCGAGCAGGTTCAGCCCGTAGCGCTTGCGGTCCTCGGTGGCGTACGCGATCCCGTGCCGGACGGCATCTGCGACGGTCGGCAGTTCGATCGGTTCGCCGTTCTTGAGGATCTGACCGCTGATGTCGCGGCCGTAGGTCCTGCCGAAGATGCTCATCGCGAGCTCGGTCCGCCCGGCCCCCATCAGGCCTGCGATCCCGACGACCTCGCCGGCACGCACGTGGAAGGAGGCCTTGTCGATGATCACCCGGCCGGCCTGGGTCGGGTGGTAGACGGTCCAGTCCTTCACCTCGAGGACGGGGGCGCCGATGTTCGGGGTGCGCTCAGGGAAGCGGTGCTCGAGGTCGCGTCCCACCATGCCTCGGATCATCCGCTCCTGGGTCGCGTCCGGCTCGGACATGTCCATCGTCTCGATGGTCCGGCCGTCGCGCAGGATCGTGGTGTGCTGGGCGATCTCGGCGATCTCGTTCAACTTGTGGGAGATCACGATGGAGGTGATCCCGTGGCCCTGCAGTTGGCGGATCAGGCCGAGGAGGTGTTCGGAGTCGTTGTCGTTGAGGGCGGCGGTGGGCTCATCGAGGATGAGCAGCTTCACGTCCTTGCTCAGCGCCTTGGCGATCTCGATCAGTTGCTGTTTCCCGACGCCGAGCACGGAGACGGGGGTGGTCGGGTTCTCCTTCAGCCCCACCCGCTCCATCAGCTTGGCGGCCTCGTGATTGGCGCGGTTCCAGTCGATGAGGCCGGTCGCGCCCCTGGTCTCGTTGCCGAGGAAGATGTTCTCGGCCACCGACAGATACGGCACCAGGGCGAGCTCCTGGTGGATGATCACGATGCCCTTGGCCTCGGAGTCATTGATGGTGGCGAACTGGACCTCTTCGCCCTCGAAGAAGATCTCGCCCTCGTAGGTGCCGTGCGGGTACACCCCGCTGAGCACCTTCATCAGGGTCGACTTCCCGGCCCCGTTCTCACCGCAGATCGCGTGGATCTCACCACGCTCAACGGTCAGCGAGACCTCCTGGAGCGCCTTGACGCCCGGAAAGGTCTTGGTGATCGACCGCATCTGAAGGATGTCGTTCATGTCCCTCCCTGTGGAACCGCTGTGCCGCGGTAGGTGCCTGTGTGGGCCCGTCCGAGCGGACGGACCCACCCCGTGACCGTGCGTGACTAGCTGGCGACGCCGGACGCGACCTCTTCGGCCGTCCAGTAACCAGTGTCAACCAGTTCCTTCTGAATGTTGTCGCTGTACACGGTGACAACCGGGAGCAGGAAGGACGGGACGACCTTCACACCGTTGTCGTAGGTCTCGGTGTTGTTGGCCTCCGGGGTGCCGCCGGACAGGAACGCCTCGGTGGCGATGACTGCCTGCTCGGCGAGGTTGCGGGTGTCCTTGAAGATCGTCGAGCTCTGCTGGTTGTCGGCGATCAGCTTCACCGACGCGATCTCGGCGTCCTGGCCGGTCACGATCGGCAGGCCCTTGTCGATGGTCGGGCCCATGCCGACACCCTGGAGCGCGGTGATGATGCCGCGGGACAGGCCGTCGTACGGAGCCAGGACACCCTTGAGGCCCTCACCGGTGCCGCCGTAGGTGGAGGTCAGCAGGTCTTCCATCCGCTTCTGGGCGGTCTCCTGCAGCCACCGCAGCGTGGCGGCCTGCTCGATGGTGGTCTGGCCGGACTTCACGACCAGGGTGCCGTCGTCGAAGTACGGCTGCAGGGTCTCGATCGCGCCCTTCCAGAACAGGTGCGCGTTGTTGTCGTCCAGCGAGCCGGCGAACAGCTCGATGTTCTGGCCCTTCTCAGCCGAGCCGGTGGCCTTGCCGTCACGGTCGGTGATCTCCATGCCGGCCAGCAGCGCGGTGGCCTGGGCGACGCCCACGGCGTAGTTGTCGAAGGTCACGTAGAAGTCGACGTTGCCCGAATCGCGGATCAGGCGGTCGTAGGCGATGACCTTGATGCCCTTGTCAGCCGCTGCCTGCAGCTGGCTGGTCAGCGCGGTGCCGTCGATGGCGGCGATGATCAGCACCTTGGCACCGGCGGTGATCATGGCGTCGACCTGCTGGGTCTGGGTCGGGATGTCGTCGTTGGCGTACTGGAGGTCGACCTTGTAGCCGGCCTTCTCCAGGCCCTCCTTGACGGCGTTGCCGTCGGCGATCCACCGCTCGGAGGTCTGGGTCGGCATCGCCACGCCGACGAGGGTGTCACCGGCCGGAGCCGGTGCTGAGCTCTCGCCACCGGTGGTGGGAGCCGCGGTGGTCGGGGCACCGGCGCCGCCACCCCCACAGGCGGTCAGGGCCAGGGCGGCCGCCATGCCGGCGATCGCAAGTCCGAATCGTCGCATCGTGTGCACTCCTTCTCGTCACTGAGAGTCACAGCCATCGAGCCCTGCGACAGGACTCATCCGGCACCCGCCGGTGGCTTTCTGCAGCGCTGACTCTACGGCCCGCGGACGGGTCGCGCAGGCCGTCAGGATCACAGTCCTACAACAATGTGAGCGCCCACATATCGTATGTGAGTTCCTGCGGATCGATTTCAGCGCGTCAGAGCCAGTCGATCCGCCGGAACAGCGCAAACAGCCCGCACGACCCCACCAGGATCGCCAACGCGCTCAGGCCGACCCCGAACGGGGTGTTGTAGCCGGGGTAGGGCAGGTTCTGGCCGAACCAGCCGGTCACCGCCGTCGGGACGGCGATGATCGCCGCCCAGCCGGCGAGCTTCTTCATGATGTCGTTCAGCCGGGCGTCCTGCAGCGACAGGTTCGTCTCGAAGGCACTGCCCACCACCTCGCGCAGTGACTCGCTCCACTCCGCGGCCCGGATCACGTGGTCGTAGAGGTCGTCGAAGTAGCCGTCGAGTTCCCGGCTCGCGGGGTCGTCGGCGGTGCGCGAGCGCATCACCGCGGCCACCACCTCCCGCATCGGAAGCACCTTGCGGCGCAACTGCACCAGCGCCTTGCGCACCCCGAAGATCCGCTGCTGGATCTGCCGGTTGCGGCGGGAGTCGTGGACGGGCGAGTCGCCGAACAGCAGGTCCTCCAGGCCCTCCACGGCGTCGTCGAGCGCCTGGATCGCCTCGAAGTGCCCGTCCACGATGGTGTCGAGCAGGCCGTGGACCAGCGCGCCCACGCCGAGCCGCAGCAGCCCGTCCTCTTCCCACCGCAGCAGCAGCGGCTCGACGTCCAGCCCCGAGGTGCTGACGGTGATGAGGGCGTGCGGCAGCACGAAGGCCGAAACCCGCGGTGTCTCGAGGCGGAGCGCACCGGGCGGCTCGGTGACCAGATGGGTGGCGTAGCAGGTGAAGAAGGTATGGCTGGCGTGCCGGGTGGCCTTCGGTCGCTCCTCCGGAGCGATCGCGTCCTCCAGGGCATGCCGGTCGAGGTTGAGCTCGGCGGCGAGGTCGGCCAGCACGCCCGGCTCGGGCCGGTCGAGGTGGAACCACACCAGGGCCCCCGGATCGTCGATCAACCCGCTCAGTTCGGCCAACGGGAAGCCGTCGGCCTCCAGCTTCCCGTGGCGCCACACGCGACTGCGCGCTGTGCTCACGCGACCAGCATGGCACCGCTGTACGGGGATGAGCAGATGCCCACCCGAACGCGTGTGAGGAGGTAGCGTAAGCGACGTGGGGACGGGGGTGGCGGTGCTGTGCGGGTTGGGCTGACGTGTGATCTTGGCAGGCGGTACGACGAGCTGTGGCTGGAGGCCGAACGGGAGGTTTGGCCCCTTGTCAGCCACGTGTCGATCCCCTGCGGCGGGCACGCGGGCGTGCCCCGCTCGATGCTGTCCGCGGTTACGGAGGCCACCTCTCGGGCGCTGAGGATCGGGGCGAGCCTCGGCTACCGGGACCCGGTCTCCGGCGGCGAGCGTTTCATCGACTACCACGCTGACGACCTGGCTGCGGAACTGCTCTTCCAGTTGGGCGGACTCGACTCGCTGGTGGCCAGCGAGGGTGGCCGGCTCGAGTTCGTCCGGGCGTCCGGCGCGCTGGCCGAGGCGGCGCGTACCGACCGCTGTCACGCCTGGGCAATCGTCAACGCCGTCCTGGACTTCGACGAGTCCCTGACAGTGGTCGGGGAGGCCGGCTCCCGGCTGCTCGCGACCGCGGAACGCCACGGCCTCACCACCGCCGTGGAACACAGGCCCGACCTCTCGGCGCGCTGCGCCGGCCTGCGGGCGGCAGGTCCCGGGCCGGCGGAGGTCGCGGAGCGGGCGGTGGAGGCGGTCGCGGCCGGTGGGATCGACACGATCTGGCTGCCCTGTGGCACGAGCGCCGAGCGCGCTACGGTACAGGCTGTCCACCGGGCGCTGACCAGCGCCGGCTACGCCATCACCCCCGCCGCTGCCACCGCGCAGCCTGACGATGAGCTCACCCGGTTCGGCAGGCGCGCGGGCTGAGACGCCCCCGTCCGAGGCGGGACGCCCACACCCGGCCGTCCTACACTGCGCAGGTGCCGCCTCGGCAACGCCTGGCCGACAGAGAGGGAGCCGATGCCGATCACCAAGGTGCTGGTCGCCAACCGCGGCGAGATCGCAGTCCGTGTGATCAGGGCGGCCAGGGACGCCGGCCTGCGCAGCGTGGCGGCCTACGCCGACCCGGATGCCGACGCGGTCTTCGTCCGGCTCGCCGACGAGGCCTTCGCGCTGAACGGCCTCACCCCCGCCGACACCTACCTCGACATCGACAAGCTGCTGGCCGTGGCCGCCCGCAGCGGCGCGGACGCCGTCCACCCCGGCTACGGCTTTCTCGCCGAGAATGCCGCCTTCGCCAGGGCCGTGGTCGACGCCGGGCTGACCTGGATCGGCCCGCCGGCGGCTGCCATCGAGGCACTCGGCGACAAGGTGCAGGCCCGCCACATCGCCCAGCAGGTCGGGGCACCGCTCGTCCCCGGCACCGCCGACCCCGTCTCGTCCGCCGACGAGGTGGTCGCCTTCGCCGCCCAGCACGGCCTGCCGATCGCGATCAAGGCTGCCTTCGGCGGTGGCGGCCGCGGGCTGAAGGTGGCCCGGACGATGGCAGAGGTGCCCGAACTGTTCGAGTCGGCCACCCGCGAGGCGGTGACGGCCTTCGGGAGGGGCGAGTGCTTCGTGGAGCGGTACCTCGACCGGCCGCGCCACGTCGAGCCCCAGTGCCTGGCCGACAGCCACGGCAACGTCGTCGTGATCTCGACTCGGGACTGCTCGCTACAGCGCCGCCACCAAAAGCTCGTGGAAGAGGCGCCCGCGCCCTTCCTGAACCCCCACCAGGTCGAACGCCTGTATGAGTCGTCGAAGGCGATCCTTCGTGCCGCCGGGTACGTCGGCGCCGGCACCTGCGAGTTCCTGGTCGGCCAGGACGGCACCATCTCGTTCCTCGAGGTCAACACCCGCCTGCAGGTGGAGCACCCGGTCTCGGAGGAGGTGACCGGTATCGACCTCGTGCGCGAGATGTTCCGGATCGCCGACGGCGAGGCACTGGGCTATGCCGACCCGCCGGTGCGCGGCCACTCGATCGAGTTCCGGATCAATGCCGAGGACGCCGGCCGCAGCTTCATGCCTGCGCCCGGGACGCTGACCGCCTGGCAGCCGCCCACCGGACCCGGGGTGCGGGTGGACGCCGGCTACACCGCGGGGATGGCGGTGCCCGGCTCGTTCGACTCCCTGGTGGCCAAGATCATCGTCACCGGGTCCACCCGGACCCAGGCCATCGAGCGGGCCCGCAGGGCGCTGGCGGAGACGGTGCTGGAGGGGATGCCCTCGGTGCTGCCGTTCCACCGCGCGGTGCTGCAGGAGCCGGCCTTCGTCGCCGGAGACGGCAGCTTCGGCGTCCACACCCGCTGGATCGAGACCGAGTTCGCCACCCCGATCGAGCCCTACACCGGCGCCCTCGGCGAGTCGGACGCGGCGGAGAGGACCAGCTACGTGGTCGAGGTGGACGGCCGCCGGATCGAGGTCCGGCTGCCTGCCTCGCTCAGCACGCCGGCTGTCCGGGCGTCCGCACCGCAGCGCCCCACCCGGCGCAGCACCGGGGGGGCGAGAGCCAAGGCACCCTCCACCAACGAGCTTGCCGCCCCGATGCAGGGCACCGTGGTCAAGGTGGCGGTGGTCGAGGGCGACCGGGTCAGCGAGGGCGACCTCGTGGTGGTGCTCGAGGCGATGAAGATGGAGCAGCCGATCACCGCCCATCGCTCCGGGGTGGTGGCCCGGCTGCAGGCCGAGCCGGGCGCGTCGGTGACCAGCGGTCAGGTGCTCTGCGAGATCATCGACGGTTGAGGGACGCCCCGCGCTGCCCGCCTGACCGGACAGTTCCCGCCGAGGTCGGCCGGAACTGTCCGGTGTGGCGTCACAGGTAGCTGGCTGCCGCCGCCTCGTACTGCTCGCGGATCTCCGGCCGCGGGTCAGGCTCCGGCGAGGCGACGAGCTCGACTGGCCAGGCCGGGCGTTCGCCGGTCAGCGCCCACGCTGCCTGGCGGGCGGCGCCGGCGGCGACGTACTCCCCCGGCTGCGGGATGAACACCGGCAGGTCGAAGACCTGCGCGGCGATCGCCTGAACCGCGGGGTTGGCGGCGGCGCCACCGATCAGCAGCAGCCGGTTCGCGGCGACGCCGAGGCTGCGGATCGCGTCCAGGCCTGCCGACAGCCCGCACAACATGCCCTCGATGCTCGCCCTGGCGAGGTTCTCCCGGCTCGTGCTGGCCAGCGTGAGCCCGACCAGCGAGGCTGTCGCGCTCGGCAGGTTGGGGGTGCGCTCCCCCTCGAAGTACGGGACCAGCACCGCCCCGGCCGAGCCCGGTGACGCGCTCAGCGCGAGGCGTCCCAACTCGTCGAAGTCGACGCCGAGCAGCCGCGCGAAGGAACCCACCACCCGGGCCGCGTTGAGGGTCGCCACCAGCGGCAGGAAGCCGCCCGTGGCGTCGGCGAACCCCGCGACGGTCCCGGTCACGTCCCCGACCGGGGCGTCCGTCGCGGCGAAGACCGTGCCCGAGGTGCCGATCGACACGACGACGTCGCCGGGCCGGGCGTCCAACCCGAGCGCCGCGGCGGCGTTGTCACCGGCTCCGGGGCCGACCAGGAAGCCCGGCCCGGGCACCGACTCCGCCGGTCCCAGCACCCGAGGCAGGATCGCGTCGTGGCCCAGCGCCCGTTCGAGCAGGTCGCGGTCGTACTCCCCCGTAACCGGCGACCAGTAGGCGGTGCCGGAGGCGTCGGAGCGGTCGGTGACGAGCTCGGAGAGGTCGGGTCCGAGCTCCGACTCCCCCGCCGGGCCGTAGCCCCGCAGCCGCCAGGTCAGCCAGTCGTGCGGCAGCGCGACCGCCGCGACCCTGGCCGCATTCTCCGGTTCGGCGTCCCGCAGCCAGCGCAGCTTCGTCGCGGTGAAGGACGCCACCGGCACCAACCCGGTGCGACGCACCAGGTCCTCGGCGCCGATCTCGTCGATCAGGTCGGCAGCCGCCCCCGCCGAGCGGGTGTCGTTCCACAGCAGGGCGTCGCGGATCACCCTGCCCTGGTCGTCGAGCGCCACCATGCCGTGCTGCTGGCCGCCGATCGACACCGCCTCGACGTCGGCCAGGCCACCGGCCTGCGCCAACGCGTCCTGCAGGGCCGTCCACCAGTGCTGCGGGTCGACGGCGGTGCCGTCGGGATGGG
>JAEYNS010000324.1 GCA_023412435.1 Actinomycetes bacterium
GCGCGGGATCGGGGTCGGACGGTGGACGGCCGCGCTGAGTCCCCTCGCGCGCCTGGCGGTCGGCCGGTTCGTCGCCGACCTCCTCGAGATGGACGCCGCAGTGGCCGCGCGCGGCCTGGCCGCGGCCGCCGAGGTGCTGCTGCCCAGGTACGCCGGCACGGTCACGATTCGCGGGGCCGAGCGGATGCCCGCCACCGGCCCACTGGTGGTGGCCGCCAACCACGCCGGCGTCGCCGACGGCCCGGCGCTGTGGCGGCTGCTGGCGGCCCGCGACGACCTGCGGGTGATCGCTCTCGACCGGCCCATCCTGCGCGGGCTGCCGCACACCGCGGCCCGGCTCTTCACCGTCGAGGACGGCGCGGACGGACGACCGGGGCTGGTCCGCCGGATCGCTGAGCACCTGCGCGACGGCGGCGCCGTGCTCACCTTCCCTGCCGGCACCATCGAGCCCGACCCGGCGCTCCGTCCCGGCGATGCGCACGCCGCGCTGGACGGTTGGGGGCGCAGCATCGAGCTGTTCGTCAGGCTGGCGCCGCAGACCACCGTGGTGCCGGTGGCGGTCGCGGGAGTGATCTCGCAGCGCATGCTGCGCAGCCCGATCGCCCGGCGCCGGGCCACCCCGGAGGACAGGGAACTGGCGGCCGCGACCCTCCAGGTGTTGCTGCGGGACAGGTCGGTCAACCCTGTGGTGTCGGTGGGCGAGCCGCTGCGCGGCAACGGCTCCAACGGTGAACTCAGGGCGGCGATGGCGGCCCTGCTGGACGACAGCATCGGCCGGAGGGGCGACGAGCCGGCGGTGCATCGCCGCTAGGCACTGCCGCCGTGGAGTTCCTGCCTGATAGCGTTCGGTCGAACCGGGGCGAGGGGGAGCCATGGGACGCTGGCTGGCAGGCGCACTCCTGATGGTGCTGATGAGCGGGTGTGTTCCCGCCGGGCCGGGCACGACCGGAACAACCCCACCCGACGCTCCCGCCACCACGACTCCCGCCGCGCCCACCTCGCCCGCCGCGACGTCCACGCCGACGCAGACCCCTGCCGCCCAGGAGTGCGACTTCCTGCCGGCGGGCGTGGACCCACGCGCCTGCGGTGTCCCGACCGGGACCGCAGCGCCGATCCCGCAGTCGACCGAGTTCCCCGACCTGTACCTGTTCAGCGTGGACGACGGAAGGATCCGGTGCGACCTGAACTCGTACGCCGAGTTCGGCGCCTGCGCCGTCGCGTCAGCCCTCACCCCTGTGGTGCCCGTCGAGGAGTGCGACGCCGGCGACTGGGACAACAACTTCGTGTACCTGTGGAAGCCGGACGGTGCCACCTGGGCAGCCGGTCAGGGCTCCTGCCGGGGCGATCCGCTCACTGCCGAACTGGGGGAGCCGCCCGCCCTCGCCGAGGGCAGCCTCCTGGTGGACGGCGATCTCGCCGTGCTCGCCACCGCCGACGGGATCGTGGTCTGGAACGGGATAGCCCGGCACGGCTTCGCGATCGTGGCGGACGGGGTCCTGACTTGGTGAGGTCGGTCTGATGGGGCACCGGTGGTGGTTCTGGGGCCGGTCTGAGGGCTCATAACCACCACGGTCGCCCCGATGAGACCGCCGATCGCCTTCTCTGGCCGCGGGCTGCGTCCACTTCTAGGCTGGCGGCATGGCCACCTTCACAGAACTCCTCGGGGCGCAGGTGCGCAACGAGTTCGCCGCCAGCCAGCAGTACGCCGCCGTCGCGGTGTGGTTCGACTCCCAGGACCTGCCGCAGCTCGCCCGCTACTTCTACCGGCAGTCGCTGGAGGAGCGGAACCACGCGATGATGATGGTGCAGTACATGCTCGACCGCGACCTGCCGATCACCATCCCCGGCATCGATGCGGTCCGTAACGACTTCACCAGCCCCACCGAGCCGATCGCCCTCGCGCTCGCGCAGGAGAAGCAGGTGACCTCCGACATCGAGGCCCTGTTCGCGGCCGCCCGCCAGGGCGGTGACCCGCTGGGCGAGCAGTTCATGCTGTGGTTCCTCAAGGAGCAGGTCGAGGAGGTGGCCTCGATGACCACGCTGCTGAACATCGCGGAGCGGGCCGGAGACAACTGGTTCGACCTGGAGAACTACGTCGCGAGGGAGAGCATCGGTGACGGCGGCCACGACCCGTCCGCACCGCCCGCCGCCGGCGGCGCGCTCTGACCGGGGTGGCCCGGCGGGCTCCGGTGCCAACGCGTCGCGGACGAGTGACCCTGCGTCCGAACACCGGTAGCTGACGGCCGGCCGGGGGCAATACTCCCTCAGCCCGGGGTCTTCTACCGGTTTGCGGGCCGGATCGGGTGATGGCCGGAGGGCCGGCCGCAGTTCCAGCACGGCGCGGGGGCCTCGATGAAGGCACCGCAGGCCGGGCACACCGAGGCCAGCCAGCACGCGGCGTCACCCCCGGTCTCCAGCGGCGCTGTCGTGGGCCGATCGAGGGGGCCGGGCGACGGCTCCGTCATGGGTGGGGGCGTCCCTTCGGGCAGCGATGCGAGGTTGTCCCG
>JAEYNS010000344.1 GCA_023412435.1 Actinomycetes bacterium
CCCGGGGAACGGTCCCCGCGAACCGAGGAACCGTCCCCGTGAGCCGGGGAACCGTCCCCGCGAGCCGAGGAACCGTCCCCGCGAACCGAGGAACCGTCCCCCCGAACCGAGGAACCGTCCCCGGGTCTCGGGGGGTGGGACGGTCCGGGTCATGACTTGCCCAGATCGGCGAGCAGCTTGGTGATGATGCCGGACTTCTCGGCGAAGAACTTCCCGCTGAGCTCCTTCCAGCTGCCGAAGTCGTCGGCCACCGTGTAGAGCCGCGCCGGCTGCGGGAACGGGTTGGCCGGGTCGTTGGCGCCCTTCACCTCGGCGGGCACGGCGCCGTTGAGCGGACGGAAGCCCGCCTCGCCGAAGATCTGCTGGCCGGTGTCGGAGAGCACGAACTCGAGCCACTCGGTGGCCAACGGGGCGGCGTCGGTCAGCACCGCGCCCGGGTTCTCGATGAGCAGCGTGTCCGCCGGCACCAGGTAGTCGAACTCCTCCCCCTTCTGCCGGGCGAGGATGGCCTCGTTCTCGTAGGTGATGAACACGTTGCCGGTGCCCGAGGTGAAGGCGGTGGTCGCGTCCCGTCCGCTGCCGGGGAGGGCGACGGTGTTCTCGAACAGCTTCGCCAGGAACTCGGTCGCCTGTTCGTCGGTGGCGCCGCCGGCCTTGGCGTGGGCCCACGCGGCGAGGATGTTCCACCGCGCCGCCCCGGACGAGGCCGGGTTGGGGGTGACGATCTCGACGCCGGGCCTGGTGAGGTCGTCCCAGCCGGTGATGCCGAGCGGGTTGCCGGGCCGGACAGCGAGCACGACGACGGAACTCGACACCACTCCCTGGTTCGGGCCGGACTTCCAGTCGGGGTCGATCAGCCCGCCGTCGACCAGCCGGGTGACGTCGGACTCCACCGAGAAGTGGACGTAGTCGGCGGGCTGGCCGTTGAGAACGTTGCGGCTCTGGTCGCCGGAGGCGCCGTAGGAGGTCTCGAAGCTGACCCCCGCCCCCTCAGGGGTCTGCTGCCAGGCCTTCGCGATCCGGGCATTGGCCTCGGCCGGGACGGCGAAGCCGACCAGATTGAGCACGGTGCCGGTGGCGGCGTCTCCGGTGGCGGCGGGCACGTTGGAGCAGGCGGCCAGGCTCAGGCCGGCGAGCAGGGCGAGGACAGCCGGCAGCAACCGGCGACGGCGAGCGGACGGGACGGGCATGGTTCCTCCAGGGACAGGGCTGCCGCGGACGCGGCGAGATGGGGTGGTGCCGGGCAGAAGGCCGGCTGGTTGCCTGGAGCGTGAGCGGGCGCGCCTGAATACCCCGGTGATCAGGGGTGCGGTGCCATCGGCGAGCCGGCGCTCACACCCCGGCGAGGCGCAGGTGGAGAGGTCCGGTCAGTGCAGGCTCAACAGCACGGCAGACACGGACAACACATTCGCAGCGACCTGCGGACGGCAGGACTCGGGGCTGCGGGGGTGCTCATGGCCGGACAACTTAGCCGCCCGATCGGGCTGGACCACCTCGTTGTCCCAGCATGCAGACACCGAACCTGCTCTCGACCGGCCGGCTTCTGTCCGCGCAGATGTACATTTATGCGGTTTCAGCGGGTACGATCGGGTCATGAGCGAGATGACGGTGAGTGATGCCCGAGCGCGTCTGGCGGACGTCGTGGACGCGGCCAGGGTTGGTCATGATCCGGTCTACCTGACTCGTCGCGGGCAGCGGGTGGCTGCGGTCATCGCCTCCGAGGACCTGGACCGCCTGATCGCCGCCGCCGAGGATCTGGCCGACATCGAGGCGGCCCGTGCAGCCCGTGCCGAGATCGCCGAAGGTGAGCCGGCGATCCCGTGGGAGCAGGTCAAGGCCGACCTCGGCCTGGCATGACCTACCGCGTCAAGGTCGCGGCGGCCGCGGTGCGGCAGTTGCGCAAGCTGGACCGCTCCGCCCAGCGCCGGGTGCAGGCCGCGATCGAGCTGCTGGCAGCCGAGCCTCGACCGAGCGCGGCGAAGAAGCTTATCGGCGGGGACGGCGCATGGCGCGTCCGCACGGGCGACTACCGGATCGTCTACGAGATCCACGACGACGTGCTGCTTGTCCTCGTCGTCGCCGTCGGGCATCGACGCGAGATCTACGACCGTCGATAGCAGACCCGCTCATCAGCGTGCGGCGAAGGAGGTGGGGCAGCTCGGCACACCGGCTGCGACACGCGGCCTTCGCCGAAGGCGAGCCGATCAGCGAGGAGTGTCCCGGGTCAAGCCGCGAAGCAGGCCTCGATCTCGTCCTCGGTGACATTCTCGAGCCGGGCGTGGGCCCAGCGCGGCGTACGGTCGCGGTCGATCAGCTGGGCGCGCACCCCCTCGGCGAAGTCGGGCCGCCGGGCCAGCGCCGAGCACACCACCAGGTCCTGCGCCGCGACCTCCTCGAGCGTGAGTTCGGCGGCCTTGCGCAGCGCGGCCAGGGCGACGTGCACCGCCAACGGCGAGCGGGTGCGCAGCGTCGCCGCGGGCGCCCCGGGGGGCCGGGGGGGGGGGGGGGGCGGCCC
>JAEYNS010000361.1 GCA_023412435.1 Actinomycetes bacterium
GACACCGACGTCAGCCAACACCCCTGACTGGCAGAACCTGAACCGGCAGCCCCGGACGCCGCCGCACCCGGCCCGGGCACCCCGTCCAACTTCTGCCAGATACCCGGCCCGGCCGACACCGACGTCAGCCAACACCCCTGACTGGCAGAACCTGAACCGGCGGCCCCGGACGCCGCCACACCCTGCCAGAACCGGGACGACCTAGCTCCTGGCTGTCTTGCGGGGGGCGGTCCGCTTGGTGGTGGACGCGGGCTTGCGGGTGGTCCGCCGCTTCGGCGCCGGGCCCTTTGCGCGTTTCTCCGCCAGCAGTTCGGCTGCCCGCTCCGGAGTGATCGTCTCGACCGCGTCGGTGCGCCGCAGGGTGGCGTTCACCTCGCCGTCGGTCACGTAGGCGCCGAACCGGCCGTCCCTGATCACCATCGGCTTGCCGCTGACCGGATCGGGCCCCAGCTCCCGCAGCGGTCCGGACGCGGTCCGCCCGCCCCTGCCCTTCGGCTGCGCATAGAGCGCCTCGGCCTCGTCGAGGGTGATGTCGAAGATCTGCGCCTCGGTCGCCAGCGACCGTGAGTCCGTCCCCTTCTTCAGGTAGGGGCCGTAGCGGCCGTTCTGGGCGGTGATCTCCTGGCCGTCGGAGGCCACCCCGACCAGCCGCGGCAGGGCCAACAGCTTCAGCGCCTGCTTCAGCGTGACGGTGTCAACCGACATGGAGGCCAGCAGCGACGCGGTCCGCGGCTTGGTGGCCTTCGGCGCGTCCTCCGGCAGCACCTCTGTCACATAGGGCCCGAACCGGCCCGACTTCGCCACGACGGTGAGGCCGGTGTCGGGATCGGTGCCGATCTCGCGCTCCTGGGTGGCCGGACGCTCGAGCAGCTCGCGGGCGAGGTCGACAGTCAGTTCGGCCGGCGGCACCTCAGGGTCGACGTTCGCGCGGCGTCCCTCCTGGTCCTCGATGTAGGTGCCGTAGCGACCCACCCGCACCACGATCCCGGACTCGCCCAGCGGGAAGGTGGACAGTGCCCTGGCGTCGATCTCGCCCAGCTCGTTGACCAGCGTGTGCAGCCCCTCGTGGGTGGCGCCGTCCGGTCCGTAGTAGAAGTCGCGCAACACCGCGACCCGCGCCGCGTTGCCGTTGGCGATCTCGTCGAGGGTCTCCTCCATCTGCGCGGTGAAGTCGTAGTCGATCAGCTTCGGGAAGTGCTCGACCAGCAGCCGGGTGACGGCGAAGGCCAGCCAGGTCGGCACCAGCGCCGACCCCTTGCGGAAGACGTAGTCACGCGAGGTGATGGTGCGGATGATCGCCGCGTAGGTGGACGGGCGCCCGATCTCCCTGCGCTCCAGCTCCGCCACGAGGGAGGGCTCGGTGTAGCGGGCGGGCGGGGTGGTGGCGTGGGTCTTCGCCACCACCTCGTCGGCGGTCAGCGACTGGCCGGCGGTCAGCTCCGGCAGCGGTGCCTGCGCATCGTCGGCAGCCTGGTCGTTCTCGGCGGTGGCGACGTAGACCTTGAGGAACCCGGGGAACGTGATCGTCCGGCCCGAGGCGGTGAACGTGGCCCTTCCGACATCCATCAGTTCACCGGTGGACCCGTCCGCGACCTGGACCCGGTCAGGCAGGGTGGCGCCGATCCGGACGGTGACGGTGTTGCCCTCGGCGTCCTTCATCTGCGAGGCGAGGGTGCGCTTCCAGATCAACTCGTACAACCGCAGCTGGTCGCCGTGCAGGCCGGTCTCGGCAGGGGTGCGGAACTGCTCGCCCGCCGGACGGATCGCCTCGTGCGCCTCCTGCGCGCTCTTCACCTTCGACGCGTAGACCCGCGGGCTGTCGGGCAGGAACTGGCCGCCGTAGAGGTGCTTGATCTGTGCCCGGGCGGCGGCGATCGCGGTCTGCGACAGCGTGACCGAGTCGGTACGCATATAGGTGATGAAGCCGCGCTCGTACAGTTCCTGCGCCACCGACATGGTGCGCTGGGCGGTGAAGTGCAGCTTGCTGCCCGCCTCGCGCTGCAGCGTCGTGGTGCGGAACGGCTCGTAGGGCTTGCGGCGGTAGGCCTTCGCCTCGACCCCTGCGACGGCGTAGCCGGCACCGGAGAGCGCCTCGGCGAGGACGACGGCCGCGTCCGCCCCGAGGTGGAACAGACCCGCGCCGGCCAGCGTGCCGTCGGAGCCGAAGTCCTTGCCCCCCGCGAGCCGCTGCGTGCCCAGCTGGGTGAGGCCGGCGGTGAACCGGCGCGGCTCGGCGTCCGGGCCGGCGTCGAGGGTGGCTTCGATCCCGGCGTACTCGGCGGAGGTGAAGCGGATCCGCTCCCACTCCCTGTCGACCACGAGGCGGGTCGCCACCGACTGCACCCGGCCGGCGGACAGCTTCGGCAGCACCTTCTTCCACAGCACGGGAGACACCTCGTAGCCGTAGAGCCGGTCGAGGATGCGCCGGGTCTCCTGGGCGTCGACCAGGTCGAGGTCGAGCTGTCGGGTGTTCTCCTCGGCGGCGAGGATCGCCTCGGGGGTGATCTCGTGGAAGACCATCCGCTTGACGGGGATCTTCGGCTTCAGCACCTCGACCAGGTGCCAGGCGATGGCC
>JAEYNS010000004.1 GCA_023412435.1 Actinomycetes bacterium
CCCCGACCCCGACCTTGACGCCGAGCCCGACGCCCACTGTCACCACGCTGCCCGAGGGGACCACGATGGGCGCGGTGTTCGGCGACCCGTGGTCGTCGAATCACGGACGACAAGACGCCGTGATCAACTCCGCCATGAAGATCATCGACGACACCCGCAAGGGGGAGACCCTGATGGTGTCGATCTTCAACATGACCTATCCCGGATTCGACAAGACGCTGATCCGGGCGCACCAGCGAGGCGTGAAAGTCCGCGTCCTTGTCAACCACGAGAAGTCGGAACGGCGCCGCTATGACGCACTCAAGCGGGAGCTTGGACGCGACCTCGACTCCCGGTCCTGGTTCGTGATCCGCGGCGGGAGGGTACGGATGCATTCCAAGTTCGTGCTCGCCTCGCGCAGCGGTGGCGCCGACCACGTGGTGTGGATGTCGTCGGGCAACATGACGATCGCCAGCGGGCGTCACCAGGCCAACGAGGCCCTCACGATCACCGGTGACAAGGAGTTGTACGACTTCTTCGCCGAGCAGTTCGACCTCATGGTGGAGGGCGTGAAGGACCCCGACCGGCTGGCGCGCCGCGTGGTCACCCCCACGGCCACCGTGCAGACCTATCCGCTGCCCGAGGGCGGCCAGGCCAACGACCCCGTCGATGCCCTCCTGCACGACATCTCCTGCGTTGTGGACGGCGAGCGCACGATCGTGCGGATGGCCCAGCTCTTCTTCACCGACGAGCGACGCTACCTCGCGGAGCGGTTGCGGAACCTCAAGGCGACCGGCTGCGACGTTCGGCTGGTGGGACACCTCAGCCAGTGGGACAAGGCGAAGGTCGATCTGATCCAGCCCGGCGCGGGGCGCATCGACGTTCGCGGTGCGCAGGGCGCCGCCCTCCACACCAAGATCACCACCGTGGCCGGTTGGAACGCGGCAGGGGAGCCGCTCAAGATCGCGATGGTGGGCAGCCACAACCTGAGCGGGCGGGCGCTCGCCCGTACCCCGGAGGGAGTCAACGACGAGTTCTCGATCGTGATCGCCGACCCCGCCACGGTAGACGACTACAGCGCCTTCGTCGACGACGTGATCGAGCACCACAGCCGGCCGATCAGCACCTGAGCACTCCCACGCCCGCGACGCCCTCGCGTGGGGGCCGCCGGCGTCCGCCCTGGCTCTGGGCACCGCTGGCCCGTCGGGCCTTCTAGGCTCGGATACGTGAGCACCACGCTGCGTGAAGTGATCGAGGCGAGCCGGCGGATCGTGTTCTTCGGCGGCGCCGGGGTGTCGACAGAGAGCGGGATCCCGGACTTCCGGTCGGCCGCGGGGCTGTACAACCAGGCCGGATCCCGGTACGCGCCGGAGCAGATCCTCAGCCGCAGCTTCTTCGACGCCCATCCGGAGGACTTCTTCGCCTACTACCGGACGCACCTGGTGCACGCGGACGCCCGCCCCAATCCCGCGCACGTCGCCCTGGCGAACCTCGAACGTGCCGGCCTGTTGAGCGCCGTCATCACGCAGAACATCGACGGGCTCCACCAGGCCGCCGGCTCCCGCCGGGTGCTCGAACTGCACGGTAGCGTGCATCGCAACTCCTGCCTGGGCTGCGGCCGGCAGTACGGGCTCGACGCCGTGCTGGCCGCCGGGGGCGTCCCTCGCTGCGCCGACTGCGGGCAGATCATCAAGCCCGATGTCGTGCTGTACGAGGAGGCACTCGACCCCGCCGTGATCCAGGGCGCGGTCACCGAGCTTGCCGCCGCCGACACCCTTGTGGTCGGGGGCACCTCGCTGCAGGTCTACCCCGCCGCCGGCCTGGTGCGCGTCTTCGCCGGCCGGCAGCTCGTGTTGATCAACCGCGACGCCACCGACTACGACCCTCTGGCGACCCTCACCGTGCGGGAACCGATCGGACAGGCGCTGCGCTGGCTGGCCTGAGCCGCGTCGCCGTCCGACCTTCGCCCTGTCCGGCTCGCTGCGAAGCCGGGCTTATCGGCCACGGTGGCAACCGGGCTTCCCGGGTTCGCTCCGTCTTCCGGGTTATGCGGCCTCCAGGCGAGCTGATAACCCCCATTTCGTCGCGCGCATCGCGGGACGCCGTCTCCGGGCGCGGGATAACCGCGATTTCGGCGCGACAACCGCGGCCGCCACTCGAGGCCGGTCAGATGATCGCGGCGGCCTCGTCGAAGCCGAGCCGTGGGTTGCGGGGGAAGAAGCCGTCCGGGGCGCCCGTGCCGATGTTCACCACGAGGATGGTCCGAAGCGACGACCCGGGGAAGAACTCGGTGTCGATCGCGGCGTGGTCGATGCCGCCCATCGGCCCGGCGTCCAGGCCGGCGGCGCGGACCGCGAGGATGAAGGCACCTGCCTGCAGCCAGGCGTTGTTCAGCGCCATCCTCGACCGCAGGGCACGGTCGGCGGCGAACCGGTCGCGGGCGCCGGAGGTCTGCGGGGAGATCCGGGGCAGGTTCTCGTGGAAGTCGGTGTCGGCAGCGAGGATCGCGACGACCGGCGCGGTTTCGGACTTCTCCCGGTTGCCGGCGTTGAGCAGGGGGAGCAGGCGCTGCTTCGCCTCACGGGTCCGCACGTAGGTCACCCGCAGCGGCTGGCTGTTGAGGGCGGTGGGTGCCAGCTTCGCCAGGTCGTAGATGGTCTTCAGCTGCTCGTCGCTGACCGGCTGGTCGGTGAACCGGTAGGCGGTGTGGGCCGCGGTGAAGATCTCGCTGGCCGATGTGAGGGACGCGGTGACGGACATGCTGCTCCGGGATAGAAGTTGATGGTTCAACAAATCGCAACCAGAGGTCTGACCAAACTATTCCGGGCCCCGGACGGTAGCGTGGCGTGCCATGGCCAACCGCCTCTTCCTCGCCGTCCAGCCGTCCCAGGAGGTCGCCGCCGAACTCGAGGCTCTCGTCGAACCCCGCCGGGGGCTCGAGCACGGCCTGCGCTGGGCTCACCCCGAGCACTGGCACATCACCCTCGCCTTCCTCGGACAGGTGGCGGAGGACACCGCCGACGACCTGGTCGAGGACCTCGCCGGGGTGGCCCGGCGCAGCCCGTCCTTCACCCTCACGATCGGCGGGGCGGGAGGCTTCCCGCAACCGGACGCCGCCCGGACGCTGTGGCTCGGGGTCACCGACGGCGCCACCGAACTGGCGGCGCTCGCTCAGCGATGCCGCAACACCGCCTCCCGCCTCGGGATCCGGATCGAAGGAGGCGGCTTCCACCCCCACCTGACGCTGGCCCGGAGCCGGGGGAGCGACGCCCGCCGATGGCTCGCCGTGATCGACAGCTTCGGCTCGTTCAGCTGGCGGGTGGATGACTTCGCGCTGATCGATTCAGAGCTCACCAGGGGCGGTCCGCGGCATCGCGTCCGCGAGCAGTTCGCGCTCGGCGGGGGGTGAGAGGATGGCGCGGTGACCGAGCCAGGAACCGTGCCAGCACCCCTCCCGCGCGCCGCCGTTGCCGCGCTGCCCGGCTACGTCGCCGGTCGACGCGCCGCCTCTGCCACCACTGCCCCGCTCGCCTCGAACGAGAGCCACGACCCGCCGCTGCCGGGGGTGGTCGACGCGATCACCGCGCACGCTGCCCGCGCCAACCGCTACCCCGACATGGGCGCGGACGGGCTGCGGGCGGCGCTCGCCCGCCACGTCGGTGCGGAGGTCGAGCAGGTTGCGGTCGGGGCCGGCAGCGTATCGGTACTGCAGCAGGCGATCACCGCCTTCTGCGAGGCCGGCGACGAGGTCGTCTTCGCCTGGCGCTCCTTCGAGGCCTATCCCATCCTGGTGGCACTGGCGGGGGCGACCGCAGTCCGGGTGCCGCTGCTGCCGGACGAGCGCCACGACCTACCCGGGATGCTCGCCGCCGTCACGGACCGCACCCGGCTGGTCCTGCTCTGCTCGCCGAACAACCCCACCGGGGCCCAGCTCACCGTCGACGAGGTGGCGGGCTTCCTCGCGAAGGTGCCTGCTGAGGTGCTCGTCGTGCTCGACGAGGCCTATGTGGAGTACACCGGCGATCCCTCCGGCAGGGCGTCGCTCGGGCTGCTGGCCGCCCACCCCAACCTGTGCCTGTTGCGGACGCTGTCCAAGGCATGGGGGCTGGCCGGGCTGCGGGTCGGCTATGCCGTGGCGCACCCTCCGGTCGCCGAAGCCCTGCGTCGCACCGCGATCCCGTTCGGCGTCAGCGGCGTCGCGCAGGCCGCGGGGGTCGCCGCACTCGCCGCCGCCGACGAGGTCGCCGCCCGTGCGTCCCGC
>JAEYNS010000077.1 GCA_023412435.1 Actinomycetes bacterium
CCCGGCCCGCCACGGGTGTGCTTGAGGGGGGGCCCGGGGGACGGGGGCCGCGGACGCCCACAGCTGTCCGCGTCCCCCTTCCAGGTGGACCGGTCCGGAGACGGTCTCCGGACCGGCAGGGCGGGCGACGGCTAGCTCGACGTCCGCACCCCGTTGGCCTGCTGGACCATCTCGACCACCTCGTCGTAGCGCGGGCTGCCGAGGAAGTTGTCCACCGCCACGTGGGTGGCCGAGGGGGTCTTCTCCTTCGCCCGGTCGATCAGGTCCTTGTGGGAGACCACCACTTCGTAGTTGTCCTCGAGGTTGGCGATCGCCTTGTTCACCACCTGCACCTCGGGGTAGCCGGCGGACTGGATCTTCTTGCGCAGGACGGAGGCGCCCATCGCCGAGGAGCCCATGCCCGCGTCGCAGGCGAAGACGATGGTCTTGATCGGGCCGGTGATGGCCTCGGCCGGGGTGGTGAGCATGCCGGCCACCGAGGACTTCCTGCCCTTGAGGGCCTCCATCTCCGCGGTCGCTGCGGCCAGGTCGCCCGCCTCGTCCTTGTCCTTGCCGAGCCGCAGCAGCAGGGCGGCGACCACCATGGTGACCGCAGCCGAGGCGACCACTGCCAGGGTCACCCCCAGGAAGCTGTCCGGTGCCGTCTGGGCGTAGACAGCGATGATCGAGCCCGGGGCCGCGGGAGCCCGCAGGCCGACGCCGAACATCACGTTGACGAACACGCCCGTCATGCCGCCGGCGATCATGGCCAGGATCAGGATCGGCTTCATCAGCACGTACGGGAAGTAGATCTCGTGGATGCCACCCAGGAAGTGGATGATCGCCGCGCCGGGAGCCGACGCCCTGGCGGCGCCCTTGCCGAAGAACATGTAGGCCAGCAACAGGCCCAGACCCGGACCGGGGTTGGCCTCCAGCAGGAACAGCACCGACTTCCCGGCCTCGACCACCTGCTGGGTGCCCAGCGGGGTGAGGATGCCGTGGTTGATCGCGTTGTTCAGGAACAGCACCTTGGCCGGCTCGATCAGGACGGAGGTCAGCGGCAGCAGGCCGGTGTTGACCAGCCAGCCGACAGCGGCGCCGGCCGCGTTCGAGATCGCTGTGACGACCGGGCTCATGAAGAAGAAGCCGAAGATCGCCAGGATGCCGCCCCAGATGCCGGCGGAGAAGTTGTTGACGAGCATCTCGAAGCCGGGCCGGATCCTGTGCTCCCAGAGGGCGTCGATCTTCTTCATCGACCAGCCGCCGAGCGGGCCCATGATCATGGCGCCCATGAACATCGGGATCGAGGTGCCGGTGATGACGCCCATCGTGGCGATGGCGCCGACGACGCCGCCCCGGACGTCGTAGACCAGCTTGCCGCCGGTGTAGCCGATCAGGATCGGCAGCAGGTAGGTGATGGTCGGTCCGACGATCCCCTTGCCGTCGAAGGCTCCCCAGCCGCCGAGCGCGGCGACCCAGCCGTCCTCGGGCTGGGGTGAGATCAGGTTGATCCAGCCGACCTTGATGAAGATGGCAGTGATGAGGCCCCAGGCGATGAAGGCCCCGATGTTGGGCAGAACCATGTTGGACAGGAAGGTCCCGAACTTCTGCACCGCTACCCGAGCGGAACCCGTCCGCGCCGTAACTTCGGTAGTCATGGTGACTTCCTCACTAGACGTAGGTGGCAGTCGGGTGGCTCTGCATCGAGCGTCCGACCTGTGTTGGGTAGATAAAACCACTCAGTCGGACATACGTCAAGCAAAATCAACAACAAAACACACGACAACAGACATGTGGACATCGGCCAAACCGGAATCGGCGCTCGCGCCCGCGCAGGTCGCCCGGGCAGCCACACAGGGACGTCGCGACAACTTCCGCCAGATATCGGGCCTGGCCGACAGTTGTGGCAGCCGGGTGGCCCGGGTGGCAGAAGCTGGACGGGGTCAGCCGGTGACCTGGTCCTCGGACAGGTGGTCGTGGCGGTTCAGCCAGACCAGGGCGGGCGGCCAGTCGGGCCCGGGCTGCATCTCGAGCAGGGAATGGCCGGTGTTGTTGATGACCAGCCACGCCGAGAGCCGGCCCTGGTCCCCGGGTTGCCAGCCGAGCAGGGCGTGCAGCAGGTACTGGCTGAACCAGGCGTGGGTCACCACGGCGACCAGCTGATCGGTCTCCCCGAACCGGGTCACCAGCGCATCGACCACGTCGCAGGCCCGGTGCCAGGCGGCCAGCGGCACCTCGAAGGGACGGCGGTGCCAGCCGTCCTCGTCAGCCTCATCCGGCAGCACGAGGTGCGGGCTGAGCTCCAGCAGCGCGCTCGCCGGGCTGCCGGGATGAGCCTGGCCGGTGACCTGCGGACCCTCGTCCTGGCCTTCGAAGACGCCGCCGACCTCGTGGAGCAGGGCGTGGCCCTCCAGGGGGAGGTCGAGCGCACGGGCGATCGGGGCCGCGGTCGCCACCGCACGGCGCATCAGCGAGGTGAGCATCACGTCCGGACGGGGCAGCTGCTCGGCGAGGAACCGGTTGGCGAGCAGCTCGGCCTGACGCCGTCCGAGCGGGGTGAGGTCGGGATCGGGGCTGCGGCCCGCCCAGCTGCCCGTGTCGGCGTGGATCCGGTTGTTCTGCGACTCGCCGTGACGAACCAGGAGCAACCGCATGCCCCTAGGATTCCACACTCGGCGGGACGTTCCGGCGATCAGCCGGCAGTGCGCACCAGGCAGCCGTCGGGGCTGGCGAAGGGCAGCAGCGCGACAGGTCGGCCGGCCGCCGCCTCGAGCATCCCCTGATGGATGCCGCACACCACCTCGGGCCGGCGTCGGGCGGCGTCCAGCAGCGGGCAGGTCTGCAGCAGGATCCCGTCCGGCGTCGTGGTGGGGGTGAAACCCTGCCGTGCCAGCACCTTCATCACCGCCTGCTCGGCCGACTGCCGGCGCTCGGCGAGCCGCTCACCCCAGCCCTTGCCGAGCGCGACCGCCGCCGCCCTGGGGTCGGGCCCGGTGGCGAGCTGGTCGCTGACCGCCTCGATCAGCGCCTGCTGGTCGGCGGCGATCGGATCGTCCTGATCGACCACCTGCCGCCCGGCGAGGGTGGTGGTGTAGCGCCGGGACGGACGGCCCCGGCGGCCGGGAGGCACGGTCTGCACGGCGGCGAAGCCGGTGGCGACGAGGTGGTCGAGCTGATTGCGGACGGTGTTGGGGTGACCCCCGAGTTCCTCGCCGAGCTCGGTGATGGTGACCGGGGCGGCCCGGCCTGCCAGCGCCCGCAGCACCCGCAGCGCGGCCGGACGCGGACGGTCGGCCCGGGCC